>JAJYJR010000207.1:733-9213 GCA_021789355.1 Chloroflexota bacterium
GAGCCCACGCGGCCGCCTGCGCTCGCCACGTGAGCGTCAGCGGCATGGCAGGGCAGGCTCGAGAGCCGTGCGACGCAGGTCGCGACGGTGAATCGAGCCATCTCGGCCGACGGGACACCCGTGGCCTTCGAGCGGATAGGCCACGGTCCGGCGATCGTGCTCATCCACGGCGGGTTCGTGGACCGGCGGGCGAGCATGCCGGTGGCGATGGAGCTGGCTCAGCAGTTCACGGTCGTGCTCGTGGATCGCCGCGGGCACGGGGAAAGCGGCCCGTACCGCGACGATCATGCCATCGAGCGCGAGTTCGAGGACGTCGCGGCAGTGGTGGCTGGGCTCCCGGGCCCCGTCACCCTCGTGGGCCACTCCTACGGGGCGTGGTGCGCGCTCCACGGCGCACGGATCGCCGCCCGGTCGGCCGTCCGCGTCGCGCGTCTCGTGCTGTACGAGCCGCCGCCCCTGTGGGACGTTCACGGATCGGTGATCGAGCGGATCCGATCCGCCCTGGCCCTCGGCGCGACCGACGAGGCGGTGGCGATCCTGCTGCGCGACGTGACCGGGATCCCCGGGCCCACGGTCGACCGCCTCCGCGGGTCACCGTTCTGGCGCCTCGTCGCCGCCAACAGCGGCGCCTTCGTGCCCGAGCTGGAGGCGGGTCGGAGGTTCGCATTCGACCCGAAGCCGGTTCGCGCTCTCACCATGCCTGCACTCCTGCTGGCTGGCACGGAGAGCCCGCCCTTCCTGCGTCCCGTGACCGAGCGGCTCGCCGCAGCGCTGCCGGACGCACGAGTCCGGGAACTCGAGGGCCAGGGCCACGGCGCCATGTCGTCTGCGCCCGCCCACTTCGCCGCTCTCGTCGCCGATTTCGCGGAGGGTTGACCGCGCAGAGGCGCCGGGGTCGCGTGTCGGGAGGGCGCCAGGGTCGCCAGGCGCCGGGGTCGCGTGTCGGGAGGGCGCCGGGGTCGCCAGGCGCCGGGTCGCGTGTCGGGAGGGCGCCAGGGTCGCCAGGCGCCGGGGTCGCGTGTCGGGAGGGCGCCAGATCGCGACTGTCGGGATGGCGGCGGCTGCGGGCCGGGCCGGGCGAAGGAACGGCGGCCGACCGAACCGGCCGGGCGTACGAGAAACGGAAGCGGCGGGACATGCCCGCCGCCTCGCATCAGCGGCGGTCATGGACCCGGATGAGGCCGATCGGCGCTTCAGCCGAGGGGCGACCTCGTCACCCGCGTCGCGCGACGCGTCTTGACCCGCTTGAGCCGGAACCGGTCCTCGCGCTCGCGCTGCTCGAGGGCGAGCTCGATCGCGCGAGTCTCGGCCTCGAGACGCGGCACGATCCGCGTGCGCAGTGCGTTCACGCGGCTCCGCGTGCGCCGGATCTCGCGCGCCAGCCGCCGCACCCGCGCCTCCACCGTCGCCTGCCGGATCGCGATCGTGAGCTCCTCCTCGAAGCGGAGCGCCGCCAGCTCGAGCGCGGGCCCCGACGCCGCCAGCGCGCGGCCCCGTTTGTCCGGCGTGCGCACGAGGTCGCGGGGGGCCACCGCCGGGACGGCCACGCCGAGCACGGTCAGGGGGAGCAGGTCGACCTCGACCTCGCGGTCCGGAGGCGTCGCGGCCGCAGCTGACACGACCACGTCGCCGAGGCGGACCTCCGCCTCCACGAGCGCAAGGCGTGCCGCGGCGGCGGCGCGCTCGAGCTCCGCGTACGACGCAAAGACGAGCGGTACTTCCCGGTAGAACTCGCGCAGCAGCGCGTCCCGCTTCTGCTCCAGCAGGGATTGCCCCTGCCGCGCCATCTCCAGGCGCGCCCTCCCGACGAGCAGCGCCATCCGGCTGCGGCTGCCGTTCACGTTCCGGGCTCCGCCGGCCGCCACCGGCGGTCGATCAGATCGTCCGGCAGGCGCGTCAGCTCCTCGCGCGGTATCGATGCCAGGAGCCGCCAGGCCACGTCGAACGTGTCGTCGATGCTCCGGCGCTGCGGACCCTGGGCGATCAGCTCGGTCTCGAAACGATCGGCGAAGTCGAGGATGCGTCGCTCGGACTCCTTGAGCGCGGCCTCGCCGATGACCGTGATCAGGCGGCGCAGCTCCCTGCCGCGCGCGTACAGCGCGTACAGCTGGTCGGCCACGACACGGTGCTCCGGCCGCGTCTTCCCCTCCCCGATCCCGGCGTTCATGAGCCGGGACAGACAGGGCAGCGCGTCGATCGGCGGGAAGATGCCGCGGGCGTGCAGTTCGCGGGAGAGGACGATCTGCCCCTCCGTGATGTAGCCGGTCAGGTCCGGGATGGGGTGGGTGATGTCGTCGTCCGGCATCGTGACGATCGGCATCACGGTGAGGGAACCGGGCCGCCCGATGACGCGGCCCGCGCGCTCGAAGAGCGTGGCCAGGTCGGTGTACAGGTACCCTGGATATCCGCGCCGGCCTGGGATCTCCTCGCGCGCCGTCGACAGCTCGCGCAGCGCCTCGCCGTAGGCCGTGATGTCGGTCATCACGACCAGCACGTCCATGCCCATATCGAACGCGAGGTGCTCCGCCAGGCTCAGCGCGCAGCGCGGCGCGAGCAGCCGTTCGATGGCGGGGTCGTCCGCGAGGTTGAGGAAGAGCGCCAGGCGATCGAGCGAACCGGCTGACGCGAACGCATCGAGGAACGCGTCCGCCCCCCGGCGCGTGATCCCCATCGCCGCGAAGACGGTGGCGAATCGTTCGGACCCGAGCAGCCGCGCCCCGGTCGCGATCCGCGCGGCGAGCTCGTCGGCCGGGAGCCCGGCACCCGTGAAGATCGGCAGCTTCTGGCCGCGGACGAGGCTGTCGAGCAGGTCGATCGCGCCGATCCCGGTCTCGATGAAGTCGGCCGGGTTCGCGCGCGCCGCCGGGTTGATCGCACGCCCGTTCACGTCGACCGCGCGCAGGGGGACGATCGGCGGCCCGCCGTCGACGGGACGCCCGCGGCCGTCCATCGCGCGCCCGAGCATCGCCGCCGAAACGCCCAGGCGAAACGGCCCGCCGGTCAGTTCGACGGTCGTGGAGCCGAGATCGAGGCCCGAGGTTCCCTCGTAGACCTGCACCACGACGAGGTCCGCGGCGAGCTCCAGGACACGACCGTGGCGCGTGCGGCCGTCGCGACCCGTGACCAGCACGTCCTCACCGAGCGCCACCTGCGGCAGGTCGCACATGACGAGCAGCGGCCCGGCCAGCCGGTCGGCACCCGAGACCCGATGCGCCGACAGCGTCATGGCGGGCCCCCCAGTCGTGCCGCGAGCGCGTCGAGGCGCTCCACGATCCCCTCCCCCGTCCACGACTTGATGCGCTCGAGCTCGCGCAACGCGGGCGCCGACGTCGTCTCCTCGACGGTCGCGCCGCGCCGCAGCGCGGTGACCATGCCGTGCCACGCGGCGAGGACCGCGCGCAGCGCCGCGAACTGGACATCGAGCGGCCGTGACGCGTCGATGGGGTCGAGCGCATGCTGCTGAAGGAACGCCTCGCGCATCAGGCGAGCTGCCTCGAGCGTGAGGCGGTCCTCGTCGGGCAGGGCGTCGACACCCACGAGTTCCACGATGTCGAGCAGCTGGCGTTCGCGGGCGAGGAGGCCGATCGCCTCCGCCCGCAGCGCGTCCCAGTCGGCTCCCACCCGCGCGCGGTACCACGGCGTGAGCCGGTCGACGTACAGCGAGTACGACTGGAGCCACCCGATCGCGGGGAAGTGGCGGGCATGCGCGCGCTCGGTGTCGAGCGCCCAGAACGTGCCCCCCAGCCGGAGGCTCGCCTGGGTCACCGGCTCGCTGAAGTCGCCGCCCGGCGGGGAGACCGCGCCGACGACGGTGATGGAACCGCGCCGGGACGGGCGCCCCGCCGTGGTCACCTGCCCGGCGCGCTCGTAGAAGGCCGCGAGCCGGCTCGCCAGGTAGGCAGGAAAGCCCTCCTCCCCGGGCAGCTCCTCCAGCCGCCCGCTGATCTCCCGGAGCGCCTCCGCCCACCGCGACGTCGAGTCGGCGAGCAGCGCCACGTCGTACCCCTGGTCCCGGAAGTACTCGGCGATCGTGATCCCGAGCTGGATCGACGTCTCGCGGGCCGCCACCGGCATGTTCGACGTGTTGACGATCAACACCGTCCGGTCCATGAGCGGCGCTCCTGTCCGCGGGTCGAGCAGCTCGCGGAAGCTCGCCAGCAGGTCCGCCAGCTCGTTGCCCCGCTCGCCGCAGCCCACGTACACCACGATGTCCGCGTCCGACAGGCGCGCCAGGGACTGCTCGATCACCGTCTTGCCGGTGCCGAAGCCACCCGGAATGACGGCGACGCCGCCCCGGGCGACCGGGAACAGCATGTCGATCACGCGGATGCCGGTGACGAGCGGCGCGTTCGCGGGGATGCGCCGGGCGGGCCGGGGAACGCGCACGGGCCAGGGGTGGGCGAGGGTCAGCGGCCGGACCCCGTGGGCAGACTCGAGCGCCCCGATCGGCTCGACGATCGTCGCGTCGCGCTCGTCGATGGCCACGAGCTTCCCGGGGCCCACGTCGGGCGGCACGAGGATGCGGTGCTCGAGCGCACCCTCGGTCACGGTCCCGAGCTGGTCGCCGGGCCCGACCTCCTCGCCCGCGCGCCGCCCCGGGACGAAGTGCCAGCGCCGCTCGGGGTCCAGGGGCGGCGCCTCGAGCCCCGGCGCGAGGGACCAGGTCCCGGCACGCGACAGCGCGCCGAGCGGACGCTGGAGGCCGTCGAACGTGGCGCCCAGCAGACCCGGGCCGAGCCAGACCTGGAGCGCCGTCCCCGTCTGCACCACGGGATCGCCGATCCGGAGCCCCGAGGTCTCCTCGTACACCTGGACGGTGGCGATCCCCACTTCGAGACGGATCACTTCGCCGAGGAGCCGGTCGTGACCGATGCGCAGGACTTCACCCATCACAGGGGCGGTCAGCCCGGTCGCCCGGATGACGGGACCGCCTGCCTCGACGACCACGCCCGGCGCCGTGCCCGGCGTGGCCTCCGACGGGGGATCGCTCGCGCCGGCAACCGGCACGATGTTCCTCGCCGGTGGGCCACCGCCGTCGCCGGCGGGGGCGGCGCGTGGCACGCTCACGGTGGTTCCTCACGTGACCGCGGGTCGCCCGCCGGCGGATCGCCCGCCAGCTGGATCCGGTGGCCGATGGCGCGCTGGAGTGCTTCGCCGATCATCGCCCGGCGCGCCTCGGCGTCCGCGCCCGCGCCGGCGGGGATGCCGAGCACGATCGGCCGGACGAGGTTCTCCAGCGACGCCCGCGCGCGCTCCGGAACGGTCCGCCAGACGTCCTCGGTGACCAGGACCAGCCCCACGTCCTCCCGCGCCGCGAGCGACTGCACCGCGGCCGCGGCGTCTCCGTCGGGGGCGACGACGACGGTCGCCACTCCGGCGAGGCGGAAGCCGCCGGCGAGCTCGGGCGGGGTGACCACGACGAACCGCATCGTCCTCGTCAGCCTCCCGCCACCGGCATGTAGCCGGCGGCCCGCTCGCGGTTCCAGCGGCCCGCGACGCGACCGAGGATCGCGCGCAGCCGGATCGCCTGCGCCTCGACGGCCGCGACGTAGCCCGCGACGACACCGACCCCCAGCGGGTCGCGCCGGGCCCGTCGGGCGAGCATGTCGAGCCGCGCGAGCGTCGATTGGCGGTCCAGGGAAGCGGCCGCCTCGATGCCCCGTTCGGACAGCTCCACGAACACCGCGTGCTCTGCCGCGCGTTCCGCCGAGAGGAGCTCGCGCACCCACACGGCGTCGGCGCCCGCGCCCACTGCCCGCGCGCGGCGCGCCTGGAGGCATGCCTCGACCAGCCCCGCCTCCACCGCCGCCCAGGCCTCGCCACGGTCACAGAGCATCGCGAGCCGTTCGGCCGCGCGCCGCTCGGTCAGTCCCACATCGCCGAGGAGGCGGACCGCCGCGGCGAGCGTCGGGGCCCGTGCGATCTCCGCGAGCTGTCGCGCGTCGAGGATGACGCCGGCCCCGACCTGGTCGAGGGCGGCCGCCGGGCCAACGCCCGCGACCCGGAACCGCAGCAGCGCGATCATGCGCTCGCAGTCGAGCGGCAGCACCAGCGCCTCGACCAGCGCACGCGCCGGCGGCTCGTACCACCGTGGCAGGGCGCCGAGTCGCGCGAAACGATGGCGCTCGATCGCCTCCATCACCGCGCGCGAGGAGTCCGTGCCCACCGCGCCGGCCGCCGCCACACCCGCTCCCGGGAGCGGCGCGGCGACGAAGGGTTGCCAGTCGTCGAGGCGGGCCATGTGCTCGAGCAGCGCGGCTGGCGACGCCGCCTCCGCCAGCTGGCGGAGCACGCCCGGACCCAGCAATCTGGCTCGGAGCGCGGCGACCCGGGCGTTGCCGTATTCGTACACCGCCTATCCCTCCCGGGCCGGAGCCGCGCTCCGGACCGCCGCGGCGCCCGGCGGGATGGCGGCCGCGCTCCGGACCGCCGCGGCGCCCGGCGGGATGGCGGCCGCTCCCGGCGCCTCGGCGGTCCCGAGCCCGAGCGTCGCCGCGGCCTGGCAGGCCAAGGCCGATCGAGCGCGCTCGAGCCGCGCCACAAGCCGCCCGTCGATCTCGCCTCGGCCGTCGGCCGAGCGCACGCGCACGCCCGGGTCGCGCAGGGTCCCCACCACGGAGGAGGGTGGCGTGACCGCCGGTTCCACCAGGGCGACGTCGCACGCGCGAACCTCGACCGTGGCACCAGGGCCGGCGCGCCGGCAACCCTCCCGCACCAGGCCCTCCAGCGCGCGTGCCCAACGCTCCGGGTCGCCGCCGGACGCGATCTCGTCGAGCCGTTGGGCGGCCGCCTCGAAGGTCAGGTCGAGGCGACGTGACGCCTGCTCCGCCCGGCGGTGGACGAGGCGCCGTCGCGCCTCGTTGATCGTCCGCGCCGCTTCCGCGTGCTCCTCCCCTTCGGCGACCTTCACGGCCGCCGCGACACGAGTCGCCACGGATCGCCTGGCTGCCTCCACGAGGGCCGCCGCCTCCGTCTCCGCCTCGGCGAGCGATCTCTCGCCCTCCCGGCGGGCCTCGGCCGCGATCGAGCGCAGGACTTCCTCGCGACCGGTGGTGTCAGTGGGCATGGTGACCGGCTCGTCGCGCGCCGATCGCATCGCGCGTCAGCCAGCCTGCAGGATCAGCGCGGCGATGACGAACCCCAGGATCACCATCGTCTCGGGGATGGCGACCAGGATGAACACCGACCCGGTCGCCTCGGGCTTCTCCGCGATCGTGCCCGCCCCGGCCGCTCCTATCCGCGACTGTGCCCAGCCCGTGGCAAGGGCTGTCAGACCGATCGCGATGCCGGCAGCCAGGAAACGCAGACCCTGATCCATCTCACGGCCCTCCTATGAGTCGCTACCCCGTGCCTCCCGGCGGTCCGGGCCCAGGGCGGAGATAAACGGCGCGTACCGCACCTGTCCGACCTCGACGAACTTGCTGAAGAACTCGACGTAATGCAGGCGGAGACCCTGCACCGTGGCGTCGAAGAACCCGAGCGCGAAATTGAGGCCGTGCAGCGCGCCCGCGACCAGCACGCCCAGGACCAGGTTCCCGGCGAGCGTGCCGAGCGTGTTGGCGACGGTGGCGAGCATTGCCGAGGAGAGGCCGATCGCCATCAGACGGGCGTAGCTCAGCACGTTGCCGACGATTCCCAGAAGCTCGACCGGGGCGATGAAGCCGAGGGCACCAACCAGCACGAGCAGGCCGGCGGCGAGCACAGCACCGGCGAGCTGCCCGGCCGCTGCGGGCAGGAACCCGGCCGACGCGCCAAGGACCCCCACGATACCGGCCAGGCACACAAGCTGGGCAGACCGGGACGCGACCTGGCGCCGGTGGCCCATGCGGAGTCCGTTGGCCGCACCCAGGGCCAGGCCCAGGGCCACATGCGCGACCCCGAGGGCGACGGTCAGCAGCAACAGCGGCAGGACGGCGTCCCGACGGTCGAGCCAGATGGGCGCCGCGCCAAACGCCCTTCCGAGGTCACCGAACCACTCACCGAAGAGCACGCCGAACACGATCGTCGACGTCGCGGCGATCACGGCGACCGGCCAGACGGCGGCCACGAGCGCGGACGCCCGCCACTTCCGACGCGCCGCGAGGAGCAGCACGAGGAGCAGGATTCCATACCCCGCATCGCCCACCATCAGCCCGATGAACAGCGGGAACGCGACCGCCAGGAGCGGCGTCGGATCGAGCGAGCCATACCGCGGAACCCCGACGAACGACGCCAGCGGCTCGAACGGGCGGATTGCCCGGCGGTTCTCGAGCGCAACGGGCGCGCGCTCGAGCTCCTCCGGCGTGGGACGGCGCTCGGTCACCGCCGTCCCGGCGCCGAGCGCGGCGCGCAGGCCGACCATCCGGGCGGCGGGGATCCACCCGGAGAAGACGACCAGATGCTCGCTCGCACCTGCCGCACGGAACGTCTCCGCCTCCGCGAGTCGGTCTCGAACCACGAGCCGGGCCGCCGACGCGAGGGCACCGTGGCGCTCTCGCAGC
>JAJYJR010000208.1:0-3323 GCA_021789355.1 Chloroflexota bacterium
GGTGGCGGGGCCGGCCGGCGGCGGGGCCGGCCGCTGTCGGGGCCAACTGGTGGCGGGGCCGGCCGCTGTCGGGGCCGGCCGGTCGGGGCCGGTCGGTGGCAGGGCCGGCCGCTGTCGGGGCCGGCCGCTGTCAGCCCACGCTCCCGCTTTCCGCCATTGGCCCACGGGAGGAACCGGCGATGGTTTCGCCACCCAATCTGCCGCCGCCGAGGCACGAATCTCGCCGGCTGGAGGTTCGGCTCGTGCGGAATCCGCAGCCCGAGGCGCTCCAGCGACGGGCGTGCCTCGTCCGCACCTTCCAAGTCGGGTCCAAGGCCCGTCTCCTGTTCCCCGGGCGTGCATCTGGCGGACTGGACCCGACCTGGCCGGTTTCGCGTTCCTCCGGTGTGCACGCGGCGGAATCGGCTGTGCAGGCGGCGGAATCGGCACCCGACAGAGGCGGCTCGCGCCGCACTCGGCCGGCTGCCCACGCGGCTCGCGCCGCACTCGGCCGGCTGCCCACTCGGCCCGCGCCGCACTCGGCCGGCTGCCCACCTCGGCTCGCGCCGCACTCGGCCGGCTGCCCCCTCGGCTCGCGCCAACGGGCCACGACGCATGACTTCCGGCCCTGCTTCACTCCCTTCAGACCCATGGGAGACCGCGGGCCCGGCGGTAGAATCGCAATAAGGAGGTCACCGTGCGAACGACCGTCAAAGGCAAGAACCTCGACGTCTCCGACCGCGACCGCCACTACGCCGAACAGAAGGTGCAGCGGCTCGCGCGCCTCCTCGACGACCACAGCGAGGTCATCGTGGAGCACTCGGTCGAGCACAACCGGAGTGCCGAGCAGCGGCACATCGCGGAGTTGACGCTCCTGCTGGACGGCCAGCCGATCCGGGGGGTCGCGCGGGCGGCCTCGTTCCGGGCCGCGATGGACACCGTGGTCGACAAGGTCGAGAACCTGGCGGTCGAACACAAGGAGCGCCCTCGCACCAGGGGCCGCTCGGACGAGGCGAAGACCATCCTCCACTCCCTGGCCGACGGCACGCAGCCCCCCGCCGTACGGGAAGGCAACCCCTCTGTCGTGAAGGTGAAGCGCTTCGCGATCGAGCCGATGTTCGAGGAAGACGCGGTCGAGCGGATGGAGGAGCTTGGCCACAACTTCTTCCTGTTCGTGAACGCGGAGAACGAGCGGCTCGCGCTCCTCTACCGGCGCCGCGACGGCGACTACGGGATGATCGAGCCGACCCTGGGAGGCGCCTACACGCCCGGCCGCAAGTAGGAGTCGACACCCTCGGCCAGCTCCTGCGGGGCATCCGCCCCGCAGGGCGCCACGGGCGACCCACTCGGGGGCCTCCGGCTCAGGCGGGCCAGGTTTCGCGCGGCGTCAGCCAGTACGTGCCGGCCTCGCGCTCCATGATCCGGGCACCGACGAGGTGGCGCCGCAGCGACGCGACGTCGTCGTGCACGGTGCCGAGCCGCGCGTTCACCTTCCGCTTCGGATACCGCTCGCCAGGCGAGAACAGCGACTCCGCCAGGTAGCGCAACAGCACCAGGCGCTTCTTCTCGTCCGCCGGGATCTGCGTCACGCGGCCACCGGCGATGGCCGCCCGCAGGACCTTCGCGTCGTACGCGGGTCGGGGCGCTCCGTCGGGTCCGGGCGCCATCGCCGGCTGCTCGGCGCCCGCGCGGCCCGCGGCGTCCAGCTGCCGGCCCACCTCGGCCAGCCGCCCGGCCCTCAGCGCGTACTCGACGAACGGTCGGCGATCGTGGGACTCGACGAGCCCGGCTTCGCGCAGCCTGCCCAGGTGGTGCACCGTCGTGGCCGGCGTCAGCCCCAGCGCGTCGGCGAGCTCTGCCACCGCCATCGGCCTCCCGGCGAGCAGGCCCACGATTCGCAGCCGCGATGCGTCGGAGAGCGCCTTGAGGGCGCCGAGCAGGTCGGGATCCATGCGTCTCCAGCCGATGTGCGGGCTGATTCGACGGTTGTCTAAGCATGAGTCTGGCAAGCGATTCGATAGCTGTCAAATTCACCCGAATCAGGGCGTTCATCCGCTACTATTCCCCGATGCAGCCCGATCCCCTCGCGGCCCTGGCCGGCCGTCGCGTCGGCGCGCACCTGCCGCTCGCGGGCGGCATGGTCAAGGCCGTCGATCGGGCACTCGCGATCGGCGCGACCTGCCTCCAGGTCTTCGCCGACAACCCCAGTGCCTGGCGCCGCCGTCCCGCGCCGCCTCCCGACCTGCCCGCGTTCCGGACGCGCCTCGTCGAGGACGACGTCCTCCCCCTCGCCGTGCACGGCCCGTACCTGCTGAACCTCGCGGCCTCCGACGAGACGATCTGGGGCCGCACGATCGAGACGCTGGTCGCCGAGCTGCGCATGGCCTCGACGTACGGGGCGGCGTACCTCAACGTGCACATCGGGTCCCACCGGGGACACGGCACCGAGATCGGCGTGGCGCGCATCGCGGAGGCGGTACGGCGCGCCCTGGCCGAGGTGCCACCGGTCGTGGCGGCCCTGCCGCCCGTGCCGGCCGGATTCCGGCCCGTCCGCGGCGGTCCCCTGCTCGTGCTCGAGAACTCCGCCGGGGGCGGGGACGGGCTGGGCGGCACGGTCGAGGAGCTGGCGGCCATCCAGGACGCGATCGGGGACGCCGGTGCGGACACCGCGCGGGTCGCCTTCTGCCTGGACACCGCGCACGCCTGGGGCGCCGGCTACGAGATCTCGCGACCCGAGGAGGTGGACCGGTTGCTCGACCGCCTCGAGGCGGCGCTCGGGGCGGGGCGGATCGCGATGGTCCACCTGAACGACTCGAAGGCCGCGCTCGGCTCCCACGTCGACCGGCACCAGCACATCGGGGCGGGCGAGATCGGCCCGGCCGGGCTCCGGCAGGTCCTGCTCCACCCGAGCCTGTCGACGGTCCCCTTCTACCTCGAGACACCCGGCATGGACGACGGCTTCGATGTGGCGAACATGGAGCGGGTCCGGACGATCCTCCGCGGCGACCCGCTCCCCGAGCTTCCGCCCGCCGCGGCTCGAACCCGGGACGCGCGGAAGCGCACCGCGCCCGGCTGACCGCCGCCGGCTGGCAGGGGCGCCCCCGTCCGGCGAACCAGGCGACCTATCACGCGACCTTGCAGACGGGGGTGTCGAGCGGGGCCTGCTTACGGTACCAACGGGCTATACCGGTGCGCCGACGCGACACCGATGATCCCGCCATGAGCATGCAGGACCCGCGCGGATTCAACGAATGGCTCCGCGCACAGCTCAAGGCGAAGCGGATGTCGCAGCGCCAGCTGGCGCAGCAGGCCGGCGTGGACCATTCCACGATCTCCCGGCTCAT
>JAJYJR010000208.1:3333-9203 GCA_021789355.1 Chloroflexota bacterium
CGCGGTCTGCGGGAAATCCGGGACGAGTGCGATTCCCCCGCCTACTTCGGGCAGATGGGCGTGGTGACCGCGAACCCCACGGCCCGCGTCGAGTACGCGCTGCGCGCCGACGACGTCCTGTCGGAGGCGCACGTCCGCCAGGTCATGGAGTATTACCTGACGGTCCGCGCCCGACGAATGACGGGCTCCACCGGCAGTGGCAACGACAGCACGGTCCGCGCCGCGTCGATCCTGATGCGGCCGGCGAGCCAGAGTGCGGCCGGAGGCGGTTTGAGCGGCCACCGCTCACCCGAACGCTCCTGAACAGCGAAGGCACGCCCGGGGCCCTCCTCCCCCGGTCGTCGCGACCCCCGGATGCCGGCCCGTCCCGAGTGGGCCGGCATCCGGCATTTCGTGCGGCGTCCGCCGTCAGATTGACGGGCCGCCTCCGCTCACGGGTGACGGAGCGCCCGCCATCCCGTCCCCGAGACCGCCTTGTGCGGGCCCCGTCGAGCGGCCCTTGGTCTTCGGCGACAGGACGTACACGAGGCTGCCGAGCGCGACCACGGAGAGCACGCTGATCGCGCGGTCAAGGATCGTGATCGCCAGCGCCTGGTCGGAAGGGACGTGGTACACGGCCGTGAGCAGTCCCACCACCGCGCCCTCCACGAACCCCAGGCCGGCCGGGGTGAGCGGGATCGCGGTGAGCAGCGACGCCGCGAACGCCACGAACGCCGCGCCGCTCATGCCGAGGCGCACGTCGTGGAAGCCGAGCGCCAGGACCACCAGATAGAGGCGCGCCGCCTCGGTCGCCCAGATGCAGACCGTGAGGAAGCCCAGCACCGGGACCTGGCGCCGCCCGATGCCGAACACCCCCTCCTCGAACCGTTCGTACAGGTCCACCACGCGCGCCGGGACGGGAAAGATGTCCATCAGGCGGCGGCCGAAGTTGCGCAGCGTGAAGAGGCCCACGGCAAGGAGCACCACCACGCCGAAGCCCAGCAGGAAGATGATCTGGACTTCGCGGGGCATGCCGGAACGGAAGCTCCAGAACCCCGCCGCGAGCCCCAGCAGCACGATCGCGAACAGGTCGAAGATCCGCTCGATGAAGACCGTGCCGAGCGTGCGGCTCAGGGAGACGGCGAAGTTCAGCCGGAGCAGCCAGGCTCGGTAGATGTCGCCCAGCTTCGCCGGTACCACGCAGTTGACCAGCCAGCTGATGAAGATGATCTCGGTCGAGTCGCGCGTGGACACCTCGGTCGACGCGGCGCGCAGGATCAGGCGCCAGCGCAGGCCACGGAGCGGAAACCCCGCGTAGTACGAGCCGAGGGCGGCCAGCAGCAGCCAGGGGTTCGCCCCCAGGATCAGGCCGGGCAGCCGATCGAGCTTGAAGCCGGGGAGGCTGACCACCAGCAGCACGAGCACGAGGATGGGGACAAAGATCGAGACCAGCGTGCGGGGCTGGCGAAGGCGCCGCCCCAGCGAGATCTGCTCGGCCGAGATCTGGTCGCCCGAGACCTGGTCGCCCGAGACCTGGTCGCCCGAGATCTCCTGGCCGGCGGGCAGGTCGGGACGGCGCGCGGTCACGGGGCCAGCAGGCGGCGGTTACCGCGCATGCGCTGGACGGCCTTGGCTACCGGCATGAACCCCCGCACGAGCAGCGAGGCGTGCTGCGTGATCAGCGACGACCCGTCGGCGGCACGCAGCGCGCGCCGGAGCTCCTCGGCCGATCCGATGGGCCCCTGCAACACGGTGTAGGCGATGCCGACCTCGATGATCGTGTGCGCGTCCGACGTCGCCACGCCGGGGAGCCCGTGCGCCAGCGCGAACCGCGCGGCCCGTTCGTTGGCGTCCCCGAACGCCACGCGGGCGTTGTAGGTCTCGACGTAGTCGACCAGCGGGGCCAGCCGCTCCAGCCGATCGGTGCCGTCCTTCGCCGCCGAGCCGCGGAACCGGTCGAACGGGTGAGGGATGCCGGCCAGCCCGCCCTGGTCGTGGATCCGGGCGATGGTCTCCTCGCCCGGGAGCCCGGACGGGACGGCCTCCTCGATCCAGAGCGCGACGATGTCGCCGTCGGCCGACCGGATCTCCTCGCCCACGATCAGTGCCAGCCCCTCGGGAGCCCGGTCGCGCGCAAGGAGCGCACCGTCCACCCGCTCGTGGTCGGTGATCGCCAGGTGCGTCAACCCACGCTCGGCCGCCCGGCGCATCACCTGCAACGGGTCACTCAGCGAATCGAACGAGCGGTTGGTGTGGCAGTGCAGGTCGACGAAACAGCGGCCCGCCGGCGCCGGGGTGGCGTCCACCTGCCCGCTCAGACCTGCTGGACCAGCGACTTCTTGAAGAAGTCGAAGTGCTCCAGCGCCAGCCCGGTGCCGAGCGCGACGCAGTTCAGCGGGTTCTCCGCGACGTGGCAGGGCACGCCGGTGACCTGCGTGAGGAGCTTGTCGATGTTCCGCAGCAGCGACCCGCCACCGGACATCACCATCCCCTTGTCGATGATGTCGCTGGAGAGCTCGGGTGGCGTCTCCTCGAGCACCTGGCGGACGGCCGCGACGACCTGCTGGAGCGGCTGCTCGATGGCCTCCATGGCCTCCGAGCTGGTGAACGGGATCGTCCGGGGGAGCCCGGCGATCAGGTCGCGACCGCGCACCTCCATGGTGATGTCGCGCTCCAGCGGCAGGGCGGTGCCGATCTGGATCTTGACGTCCTCGGCGGTCCGCTCGCCTACCATCAGGTTGTACTTCTTGCGGATGTAGTTCGCGATCGCCTCGTCGAAGCGGTTCCCTCCGACGCGCAGGCTGGTGCTGACCACGATCCCGCCCAGCGCGATGATCGCGATCTCGGTGGTGCCGCCCCCGATGTCGATCACCATGTTGCCGGACGGCCCGCTGATGGGGACGCTGGCACCGATGGCGGCGGCGAGCGGTTCCTCGATCAGGTACGCCTCGCGGGCGCCGGCCTTGAGCGCCGCGTCGCGGACCGCGCGCTTCTCCACGCTGGTCACCCCGGAGGGCACGCTGATCATGACGTCCGGCTTCAGCATGCTCCGCCCGGCCTTGCGGATGAAGTAGCGGAGCATGGCCTCAGTGATGACGTAGTCGGCGATGACCCCGTCCTTCATGGGGCGGATGGCCTGGATGTTGCCGGGGGTGCGGCCGATCATCTCCCGGGCCTCCTCGCCGACGGCGACGATGTGGTTGTCGTCGCTGACGGCCACCACGGAGGGCTCCTGGATAACGATCCCCCGGCCCTTGACGTAGACGAGCACGTTCGCCGTGCCCAGGTCGATGCCGATCTTCATGCGGTAGCGGTAACAGTCCCTTCTGCGAGGCGTTCGATGCGGGCGCCGAGGCCCACGAACTTGCCCTCGATGTTCTCATAGCCGCGGTGCACGTGGTGCGCGCCGTGGATAGTGGTCGTGCCATCGGCCGCGAGCGCGGCCAGGATGAGCGATGCGCCGGCGCGGAGATCGCCGATCTCCACGGACGTGCCGTGGAGGCGGGACGGTCCGCTGATGGTGGCGTGGTGGCTGTCGATCACGTCCAGCGCGGCCCCCATCCGTGCCAGCTCGCCCAGCCACTCGAGGCGGTCCTCGAAGATGGTCTCATGCAGGCGGCTCTGGCCGCTCGCCTGGGTGAGCAGCACGCAGGTGGGGGGCTGGAGGTCGGTGGCGAAGCCGGGGTACGGCGATGTCTCCACGTCGCAGGCGCGGTAGGCGCCGCTGCCCCGCGGGGCCCCGCGCACCTCGATCGTGTTCCGCCCGCACGCGACCTGCACGCCCATCCGCATGATCACGTCGAGGAACGCGCCCAGGGCGTCGCACGGCGCGCCCTGCAGGGTCACCTCGCCGCCGGTGACCGCCGCGGCGATCACGAAGGTCCCGGCCTCGATGCGGTCGGGGACCACGTGGTGATCGGCGCCGCGCAGCCTGCGGCGGCCCTGGATCTCGATCGTGCCGGGGGCGGTGCGCTCGACCTCCGCGCCCATCTTCTGGAGCATCACGATCAGGTCGTCGACCTCGGGCTCGCGCGCCGCCGGCCGGATCACCGTGTGCCCCTCGGCCAGGGTTGCCGCGAGCATCGCGTTCTCGGTACCCATCACGGTCACGTTCGGGAAGCGGATCTCGGCGCCGCGCAGCCGGCCCGGCGCCCTGGCGAAGTAGTAGCCGTTGCGGTAGTCGATCTCGGCGCCGAGCGCGCGCATGGCGTCGACGTGGAGGTTCACCGGCCGGCGCCCGATCCGGTCGCCACCGGGGTTGCTCATGATGACCTGTCCGAACCGCGCCAGGAGCGGGCCGAGCAGGATGAAGCTCGCGCGCATCTTGGCGGCCGCCTCGAGCGGCACGAACAGCCAGTCGACGTCGCCGGAGGCGACCTCGTAGACGTTCGGTGCGGGATGGTCCACCACCACGCCCAGGTCGCGCAGCGTCTCCACCATGACGCGTACGTCCTCGATCTCCGGGACGTTGGTGAAGCGGCAACGCTCCCCGGTGAGGGTGGCGGCGGCCAGGAGCTTCAGCGCGGCGTTCTTGGCGCCGCTGACCGCGACCTCGCCCCGGAGGGGCACGCCTCCCTCCACGCGGAAGACTTCGTGCTCGACGGGCGGCGGTTCGTACTCCCAGTGGAAGAGTCTCGTGTCGACCACCATCGGCTACCCGTGGTGGCGCGGGCCCTCGCGCCGGCGCCGCTCCGCGACCCTGATCCGCAGGAGGGCCTTCTGCAGTCCGGCACGGGCCCGTGCCAGGTCGGCGGGTTCGAGGTAGCTGACCTCGAGGGTGCGCTCGGCCTCCTCCCGCGCCTTGTGGGCGCGCTCCAGGTCGATCTCGGAGCCCAGCTCGGCGGTCTCCGCCATCACCACCACGCGGTCGGGCCGGACCTGGAGGAAGCCGCCCGCGATGGCGAAGGATTCCTGGTCGGCGCCCTTGCGGATCCGCAGCTCTCCGAAGCCGAGCGTGGTCAGGAGGGGGGCGTGGTGCGGGAGGATGCCCAGCTCGCCCTCGATCCCGGGGCACACGACTTCGTCGACGTCGTCGGAGTAGGCGAGCCGCTCGGGCGTGACGATGTCGAGTCGGATGGGCATCAGCGCGTCTCCCGGTCCACTGCCGGGTACAGGGTAGTCGCTGCGCGACGGTGGCGCGGCGCGGGCGCGAGGGTCGCCCGAGCGTGGCCGGCGGTGCGGTCTGGGTCGGCCGTGCCAGCCTGGTCGGCGTGGCCGACCGTGCGATCTGGGTCGGCCGTGCCAGCGTGGCCGGCGGTGCGATCTGGGTCGGCGTGGTCGGCGTGGCCGGCGGTGCGATCTGGGTCGGCGTGGTCGGCGGTGCCAGCGTGGCCGGCCGTGCGATCTGGGTCGGCCGTGCCAGCGTGGCCGGCCGTGCGATCTGGGCCGGCCGTGCCAGCGTGGCCGGCCGTGCGATCTGGGTCGGCGTGGTCGGCGTGGTCGGCGGTGCCAGCGTGGCCGGCCGTGCGATCTGGCCAGATTCCCGCCACGTGTCGCTTATGCACACTGGGCGGCACACCGACGGACCGCGCGAGCCCATAGCCGTCGGCGCCGGGGTCCCTCTGGCGGAGATCCGTGCGGGATGAGACGCGGAACCGCCGGTCACCACTCCAGGATTGGCCGTGCCTGGCCCGTCCGTCGCGCGACGAGTGTGCCCAGTCGACGCCTCGCGGGAATCCGGCCGTGAGACCCGCCAGGACCGCCGGGGCCCGGGCCAGGAGCCCCGCCGGGGCGAAGAGCTCGGCCGGGGCCGCGAGATCCCCCCCGGCCGCGAGATCCCCCCCGGCCGCGAGACCCGCCCCGGCCGTGAGACCCGCCCCGGCCGCGAGACCCCCCCCGGCCGCGAGACCCGCCGGGGCCCGGGCCAGGAGCCCCGCCGGGGCGAAGAGCTC
>JAJYJR010000209.1 GCA_021789355.1 Chloroflexota bacterium
AGGAGGCCCGCCATCGCCTCGTAGCGGGTCCGGATGGCGTCCTCGTCGATCACCCAGCGAGCATAGCCCAAACCCATCAGATTGTCAAGTTATTTGCTGATAATCTCTAACGTCGGCCACTCGTGGCGCCAGGTCCGGGTCATGTTCGGGGCGGCCCTGGCGGCCGTCACGCAGCACCAGGCGCAGGCGGGTCTCGTCACCCCGCGCGGTTGAGCGGCGATCCAACCGATGTGGCCAGGGCGCAACCACGCGTGCGCCAACACCTGACCCGGGCGGGCACGCTCTTCGAGCTGGCGCCGATCAGGCTGCCCGCAGGCGCGCGAGCCACGCGTACACGTTCCCGGACGGCAGCAGCGTCTCAAGCGTCTCGCCGTCGATGGCATCCACCGCCCAGCCCTCCCGGAACGCCTGCCGCAGCGCGCCACGCCGCACGCGCTCGGGCCCGTACCCGAACGGGTTCCGGTCGCTCCAGCAGAGCAGGAAGCACCGCCCGCCCGGCTCGATCGCGGCCCGCAGGCTCGCCGCGTAGGCGGCCCGGTCGGCGGGCTGCAGCGTGTGGAACAGGCCCACGTCCAGGATCGTGTCGAACGATCGACCGAGCTCGGCAACGAGCTCGCCGAGCCGCAGCGCGTCCCACTCGAGGAACGTGGCCGCGCCCGGCCCGGTCCCGCGCGTGGCAGCCTTCGCCCGCGCCCTGGCGATCGCGGCGGCCGCGAAGTCGATCCCCACGACCTCGTGGCCCCGACCGGCGAGGTAGAGCGCCGTCTCGCCGGTCCCGCAGCCCGCGTCGAGCACCGCGCCAGCGATCAGTCCGGCCTCGGCCAGGCGCACCACAGCGCCCTGGGGCCGGCCGATGTCCCAGGTCGGCGTGCCCTCGTACGCGGTCTCGAACGCCTTCGCGGTCTTGCCCTCCCCGCGGGACGATCGCCATCGGCGGACGTCCCGCGGCTTCGCGTGCTGCGGACCACCGGCGCCTCGGGCTGCATGGCGTCGGATCAGACGGCTTCGGCCAGTGGCTCCACGAACTGGCTGTTGTACAGCTCCGCGTAGAAGCCCTGGCGCGCCAGCAGCTGCTCGTGCGTGCCCTGCTCGACGATCTGGCCGTGGTTCATGACCAGGATCTCATCCGCGTCGCGGATCGTCGAGAGCCGGTGCGCGATCACGAACGCGGTCCGGCCCTGCATCAGCCGGGTCATGGCCCGCTGGACCAGCACCTCGGTGCGCGTGTCGACCGAGCTCGTGGCCTCGTCGAGGATCAGGACCGGCGGGTCGGCCAGGAACGCGCGCGCGATCGTGAGGAGCTGCCGCTGGCCCTGCGACACGTTCGCGGCCTCGTCGTCGATGACGGTGTCGTAGCCGTGCGCCAGGGTGCGCACGAAGTGGTCGACGTGGGCCGCACGGGCGGCCTCCAGGATCTCCTCCTCGGTCGCGTCCTCGCGCCCGTACGCGATGTTCTCGCGGATGGTGCCGCCGAACAGCCACGTGTCCTGGAGAACCATGCCGAACGTGCTCCGCAGGTTGTCCCTGCTCATCTCGCGGACGTCGATGCCGTCCACCGTGATCCGGCCGTCATCGACGTCGTAGAAGCGCATCAGCAGGTTGACCAGGGTGGTCTTGCCCGCGCCCGTGGGGCCCACGATGGCCACCGTCTCGCCCGGCTCGACGGCCACGTTCAGGTCGTCGATGAGCGGCGTCTGGCGCTCGTAGCGGAACGCCACGTCCTCGAAGACCACGCGCCCGACCGCCTCCCGCAGGATGCTGGGCTGGGCTGCCTCGCGCACTTCCTCGGGCTCGTCGAGCAGCTCGAAGACGCGTTCCGCGGAGGCCATCGTGGACTGCAGCACGTTCATGATGCTGGCCACCTGGGTGATCGGCATGGTGAACATGCGCGAGTACTGGATGAACGCCTGCACGTCGCCGAGCGTCATGCGGCCGGAAGCCACCTGCACGCCGCCGATCACCGCGATGGCCACGTAGTTGAGGTTGCTGACGAAGTTCATCGTCGGCTGGATGATCCCCGAGATGAACTGTGCCCTGAAGCTCGCCTGGTAGAGCGACTCGTTCTCGGCGTCGAAGCGGCGGATCGCGTCCTCGCGGTGCCCGAACACCTGGACGATGGCGTGGCCAGTGTGGGTCTCCTCCACGCGGCCCGTGATGGCGCCCGTGCGCTCCCACTGGAGGCCGAACTGCGTCTGCGAGCGCCTCGCGATGAGCGCGGTCGTCACGCCGGCCACGGGCAGGACGAGCAGCGAGAAGAGCGCCAGCAGGGGACTGATCGTAAGCATCATCACCAGCACGCCGATGACGGTGAAGACCGACGTGAGGATCTGCGTCAGGCTCTGCTGCAGCGTAGTGGAGATGTTGTCGATGTCGTTGGTCACGCGGCTCAGCGTGTCGCCGTGGGCGTGGCTGTCGAAGTAGCGCAGGGGAAGGCGGCCGAGCTTCTCGTCGACCTGGCGTCGCAGCCGGTAGACGGTGCGCTGGGAGACGCCGGCCATGATGTAGTACGTCGCCCACTGGAAGAGCGAGCTGAAGACGTAGATCGCCGCCACCACCGCGAGGATTGCGCCCACCGCGCCGAAGTCCACGCCGACGCCGACCGACACGTGCATGCCCGAGAGCATGTCCGCGATCTGACCCTGGCCCTGCGCGCGCATGGCCTGCTCCACCTGCGCCTGCGAGGTGCCGGCGGGGAAGTGCTGGCCGAGGTACTTGCCCAGCACTCCCTGGAACAGCAGGTCGGTGGCGTTGGCCAGGATCCTGGGCGCGAGGACCTGGAAGATCACGCCGACGATCGCGAACACGATGACGATCGCGATCCAGGGTCGCTCCGGGCGCAGTTCTCCGACCAGCCGGCGCAGTGCTCCCCGGAGGTCTTTGGGCTTGCCACCCGGCATCATCATGCCGTGACCGCCCGGCCCGAAGCCGCCGCCCATGGGCCCCCGCTGTCCGGGACCGCCGAGGCCCGGACCGAGCGGGCCGCGCGCTGCGCCGCCGGCGCTGCCGGCTGGCCGCAGCATGCCGCTCATGCGACTTCCTCCCGGGTCAGCTGCGAGTAGACGATCTCGCGATACGTCTCGCAGGTCTCCATCAGTTCCTCGTGGGTGCCGATGCCGGCGATCGCGCCACTGTCCAGCACCACGATCTGGTCGGCATGCATGATCGTGCCCACCCGCTGGGACACGATGAAGACGGTTGCCCCGCGGGTCTCGGGCTGCAGGGCCATGCGCAGGTTCAGGTCGGTCTTGAAGTCCAGCGCGGAGAAACTCTCGTCGAAGATGTAGATGCGGGGGCGCTTGACGATCGCGCGCGCGATGGCCAGGCGCTGGCGCTGGCCGCCAGACACGTTGGTGCCGCCCTGGTCGATCGGGGCGGCCAGCTCTCCCGGCATCTCGACCACGAAGTCGCGGGCCTGGGCGACCGTGAGCGCCCGCCACAGGTCCTCGTCGGTGGCGTTCTCGTTGCCGTAGCGCAGGTTGCTCGCCACGGTGCCACTGAACAGGAACGCGCGTTGCGGCACCAGGCCCATGAGGCGCCAGAGGTCCTCCTGGCGGATGTCCCGCACGTCCACCCCGTCGATCAGGACGCTCCCGCCGGTCGCGTCGTAGAAGCGCGGCAGCAGGTTGATCAGCGTGGACTTGCCGCTGCCCGTGCTGCCCACGAGTGCCGTGGTGGTACCGGGCCGGGCGACGAACGAGATGTCGCCCAGGACCGCGTCCTCCGCGCCCGGGTAGCGGAACTCGACATTGCGGAACTCGACCACCCCCATGGCGGTCGCCACGGGCGCCGGCTCGGTCGGATCGTGGAGGCTGATGTCCGTGTCGAGCACCTGGGCGATCCGTTCGGCGGAGGCGGCGGCGCGGGGCACCATCACGAACATGACCGTCGCCATCATCACCGAGAAGAGGATCTGCATGACGTACTGGAGGAAGGCCATCAGGTTGCCGATCGGCATGTCGCCGTTGTTGATGCGCTGCCCGCCGAACCACATGATGGCCACGCTCGAGAGGTTCATGATCAGGAAGAGCGAGGGGATCATCAGCGCGAAGAGCCGCTGGACGCGCAGCGTGGTGTTGGTCAGGTCGGCGTTGGCATCGTCGAAGCGGTGCTCCTCGTGCTCGGTGCGCACGAAGGCGCGGATCACGCGCACGCCCTCGAGGTATTCGCGCATGACCCGGTTGATCCGGTCGATCTTGGCCTGCATCACCCGGAACAGCGGCAGGGCCCGTGACACCAGGCCGCCCAGCACCAGGGCCATGAGCGGCACGATGATGACGAGGACGCTGGACAGCGGCACATCCTCGCGGAGGGCCATGATCACGCCGCCGACGGCCATGATGGGCGCCAGGATCATGACGGTCAGCGCCATCACGATCACCATCTGCACCTGCTGGACGTCGTTGGTGTTGCGGGTGATCAGCGACGGCGTGCCGAAGACGTTCGTCTCCACCTGCGAGAACGCAAGCACCTTGCGGAACACGGCGCCGCGGACGTCGCGTCCGAATGCCATCGCCGTCCGCGAGGCGAAGTAGATGGCGACGACCGAGCAAACCCCGAGCAGCAGCGTCACTCCGAGCATCAGCCCCCCGGTGTGCATGATGTAGCCCGTATCGCCCCTGGCCACGCCGTTGTCGATGATGTCGGCGTAGAGGTTGGGGAGGTACAGGTTGGCGACCGCCTGGACTGTCAGCAGCGCGACCACCAGCAGCAGCGACCGCCAGTAGGGCCGGAGGAACCTGGTCAGGAGCCTGGTGGTCATCGGTCCGAGTCCCTGCTCTCCACGGTGCGTGGCTCTGGTGCGCCGCCTGCGGGTCCGCAGCCGGACGCCGTGTCCGGGCCTTGCGCGGTACCCGGCACATCCGGACCGACCAGGCGCTGCCTGGCGGCCCGGATCGCGCGGATGCCCCTGAGGAAGCCGGCCAGCTCCTCCTCCGTCAGCTCGCCGAGCATGCGGGCGAGGTGCTCCCGCCGGCGGGCCGCGATGTCGCGGAAGACGCCGGCGCTCTGCTCCGTCAGGTGGACGGCCACCACGCGCCGGTCGTCGGTGGCATGGCGTCGCTGGACCAGCCCGCGCCGCTCCATGCGGTCCACGATGCCGGTCGCGCTCGCCACCGAGACGTCCAGCTCGTCCGCCAGGCGGCTCATCGGCAGCGGACCCTCTGCTTCGAGCACGGCCACCACGTTCAGCTGGATGAGGCTGAGGGCGCCACGGTGCCAGTTGCGGAACATGCCGGCGCGGTCGCGCGGTGGCCACGCCGTCAGCTCGTCGAGCAGCTCGTCGCTGACGGGCCGGCGCGCATCGCCGGGACCCGCGTCGGCGGGTGCCTCCTGGCCGGCCCGTGCGTCCTCCTGGCCGGCCCGTGCGTCCGCGCCCGAGCCTGTGCTTTGGCCCTCGATGACATTCAATGACATGCTGAATGTATAACCGATGTGACCCGACTGTGCAAACGCGCATGCCGCGGTCGGGGCGAGGGGCGTGTTCGCAGCGCGGAACCACGGGCGTTCCGGGGTCGTGTCACCCTTGCGCCAGGCGGCGTGGGCGCGCCAGCCAGGGTGGACGCGTCGGTCAGAGCTCTCGTCGCCCATGGGCGACGATGACCGGAGCAGTCCGGTTCGCCTGCCGAGCGGAGGAGCACCATGCAAGCACCGGACTTCGACCTCTCAGGCCAGGTGGCGCTGGTTACCGGCGCCAGCCGGGGGATCGGCCGGGACATCGCGCTGACGCTCACCGCGTGCGGCGCCCACGTGCTGGCGGGCGTCCGCGACCTCGCAGCGTTCGAGGGTGCAGACGCCGCGGCGCACGGCATCTCGGCGACCGGTGCACCCGATGCGCACGGGCGGATCGAGCCGCTGGTGCTCGACGTCCGCGATGTGGACGGCACCCGCGTGAGCGTCGACGCGGCGGTCTCCCGGCTGGGGCGCATCGACATCCTGGTCAACAACGCCGGCCTGGGCGCGAACCACGACGCGATCGACGTCACCGAGGCCGACTGGGACGAGATGATGGCGGTCAACCTGCGGGGGCTCTTCTTCACCTCCCAGTCGGTGGCCCGCCACATGCTCGAGCGGGGCTACGGGCGGATCGTCAACATCGGGTCGCAGGCAGGCATCGTGGGCATCCGTCGCCACGCCGTCTACTCGGCGAGCAAGGGCGGCGTGCACATGCTGACGAAGGTGCTCGCGCTCGAGTGGTCCGCGTCGGGCGTCACCGTGAACGCCATCGCCCCTACCTGGATCTACACCCCGGGCACGGCCGAGCGCCTCGACGACCCCGCGTTCCTCGCCGACGTCCTGACCCGGATCCCGCTCGGCCGCGTGGGGACCACGGCCGACGTGGCCGCCGCGGTCGTGTTCCTCGCGTCGCGTGCGTCCGGGCTCGTGACCGGCGCGGTCCTGCCGCTCGATGGAGGGTGGACGGCGCAGTAGGGACGGCGCGGACGCGGCACCGGGCCCGGCACGCGCCGAGCGACAAGCCGCCCGAGCGACACTCGCGCCGAGCGACAACCCGCCCGGGCGACACTCGCGCCGGGCGACACTCGCGCCGGGCGACAAGCCGCCCGGGCAAACCTGCGGTTCTTGCACCGGAGGAACGCTATCCGACGCCGGGTCGGTGTTTCCTGCAGAACTTGCACCCGGGGAACCGTATGTCGCACCTGGCCGTGCCGGCACCCCCGGTGAGCGGTCTTCGGCGGCGATGCCGGCCCGACCCGAACAGGGCGCCAGGAGGCGGCACGGCTCGGGTCGCGGGAGATGGCTCGTATCTCGCCGCAGGACCCCACATACGCTTCCGGTGGTGCAAGTTCCGCAGGTTCGTCGGGCGCGGGAACCGCTCTGGACGCCTGTCGAGGCTCGTGGCGGCGGGCGGGCAGGGCGGCCGGCCCGACGGGCCGGCCGTACCGGGGCCGGCGTCGCCCGTTACCGGGAGACCGCCCCGCGGGACCCCCGCGCCGTGTGGTCCCCGCCCTGCGTGACCCGCCGGCAGGCTACGTGGCTGCGGGCACCGACGTGCTACCCGCCGAACGCTCGAGGAGCCAGTAGATCGCACCTGCCACCACGAACCCCACCACGTACGTCACGTCGGCGCCGCCCAGCGCATTGGCGGCGGGACCCACGTACAGCGTCTGGTTGAAGAACGGGATCGAGACCACGAACCCCACGATGAGGGCCACCAGCGCGTTCCGCCCCGACGGCAGCCCCCCGAAGTCCACCACGCGCCGCACGTCGAAGCGGCCCCCCCGCAGCCGCCAGTCGACCAGCACGATCGCCGCCCACGGGCCGATCCAGTACGTGATCAGCAGCAGGTAGTTCTCGAACGTCGACGCGAAGTTGCCGTAGTACAGGTACAGCGTCGCCGCGAAGCTGAGCACGCCGACCACCGCGGCCGACATGGGGCGCCAGATGCGGACGCCGGCCGCCAGCAGCGAGAGCGAGCCGGTGTAATCGTTCATCGCGTTGACCGCGACCGTGCCGAAGAAGATCGCGACCATCGCGAGCGCCCCGATGACGCCACCGCCGACGATCGAGTTGATCTGGTGGGTGGCGTCCGCGGTCGAGTTGCCCAGCGCATTCGTGACCGCCAGGCCGAGCGCCTCGAGCCACGCCGCGGAGAGCCCCAGGCCGAGGAACGTCCAGAGGAACACGCGGGATGCCGGGGCGTTGCTGGGCAGGTAGCGCGTGTAATCGGACGCGTAGAGCGCCCAGGCGAGGTTGAAGCTGCCCGCGATCGTGGTCATCAGCACGAACGTCCCGAGCGACGCACCCGACCCGTCGGCCAGGGCGAAGTCCATCTTCGGCGCGGCCGCGACGGTGACCACCGCGAAGAGCACGAAGAGGCCGATCGCGGCCCACTTCTCGAAGGTGTGGATCGCCTCGTAGCCCACGATCGAGAGCGCGGCCTGGCAGACGATGACGATCGCCAGGCTGACCGGGAAGGGGATCGCCCCGCCGGTCAGGACGTCGATGGCGTAGGCGCCGAAGAAGGCGTTGATGGCGTCCCACGCGATCGTGCTGAGCCAGTTGATCACCCCGGGCACCACGATCGTCTTGCCGAACGGCAGCCGGGAGGCCGGGATCTGCGCCATGCCGCTGCGGGGGCCCATCGCGGCGAGGACGCCCACGACCGCCGCCGAGATGACGTTCCCGATCACGATGGCGGCCAGCCCCGCCCACCAGCCCAGCCCGATGAAGCTGGCCGCCGCCAGCGTGCCGATGGCGAACGCCGCGGGGACCAGGTTGGGGGAGAACCAGACGGTGAACACCCGTCCGATCGAACCGTACCGACTCCCGAGCGGGACCGGGTCGATGCCGTGCCCCTCGATGGTCAGGTCCCCCTCGCGGGTGGGCATCGTGTCACGGGCGGACGCGACCACGTCCATGGGCTCAACCTCCTCCTGTTCGTGCGAACGTGACCGGCACGTCGGCGCCGGATCGGTGGACGGTGCTCCGCGCGGGCTCGGTCTCGGCGACCACCCGCCCCTGGCGGATCACCCAGCGCGCGGCCGGCCGCAGCCGAATCGCCTCCGCCTCGTCCTCGCAGTCGAACACCGCGAGATTGGCCGGAGCCCCCTCCCGCACGCCCCAGTCGCCGCGCCCCGACGAGCGCAGCGCGTTCGTGGTCACCATCTCGTAGGCCCGGAACAGCTCGCCCCGCCCGGTCATCTGGCCCACGTGGACCAGCATCGAGAGCGCGTCCAGCATCGAGCCGCGCCCCAGCGGGTACCAGGGATCCATGATCGAGTCGTGGCCGCAGGTGACGTTGATACCGGCCACGTCCAGCTCCTTGACGCGCGTCATGCCCCGCCGCTTGGGGTACGTGTCGAAGCGCCCCTGCAGCACGATGTTGTCGAGCGGGTTGGCCACGATCGTCACGCCCGCGCGGCGCAGGATCTGGATCAGCTTGAACGCGTAGGCGTCGTCGTAGGAGCCCATCGCGGTGGTGTGACCGGCCACCACGCGGCCGCCCATTCCCTCGCGGATGGTGTGCGCGGCGACCTGCTCGAGGAAGCGCGACTCCGGGTCGTCGGTCTCGTCGCAGTGCAGGTCGATGGGCTTGCCGGTCTCGCGTGCCAGCTCGAAGAGGAACTGGACCTCGGCCACGCCGTCCTCGCGGGTCCATTCGTAGTGCGGGATGCCGCCGATCACGTCGCAGCCCAGCCGCATCGCCTCGCGCATCAGCCCGGGGCCGTCGAGGAA
>JAJYJR010000210.1 GCA_021789355.1 Chloroflexota bacterium
GGGTTCGTAGGTGGAGACCCCGCCGCTCGAGCCGGACCAGGCGGTCTCGCTACTGAAGCCGGCGCAGGAGGTCCCGCTGCAGCCGTTGAGGGTGGTCCCCCCGACCGCGACCACGTTCGACGAGGCCGCCGGGTACTCGGTGCCGTGCCCGCTGTCGCCCGAGGACGCGGTGTACAGCGTGCCCGTGTGCGTCATGTAGCTGTCATAGCTGGTCTCGCCGCTGAACTCGCCGCCGCCCCAGCTCATCGACACCTCCGTGGCGCCCAGGCTGTTCGCGTAGCTGACCGCACCGAAGAGGTTCGCCAGGCTGTTGCTCGCCGCCTCGACGAGCACGATCTTGGCCGCCGGCGCCTCCGCGTGCGCCCACTCGATGTCAAGCGACTCCTCGAGCACCCAGCCGCTGTTCACCTTCGGCGTGCCCTGGGGGTCGGCCTGCAGGAAGCACGAGCCAGTCTGGGAGAGCGACGTGCAGGTCGAGAGCGCTGCGTACCCGTACTGGCTGTTGAACGTGTTGAGGTCGGCGAGCGCGTGCGGGTCGTGGTAGGCGTCCACGATCGCGATGATCTGGCCTGCGCCCGCGCCGGAGCCCGCTGCCAGGCCCGAGAGGCCATACACGGACGCGATCGCGCTCGGCGGCAGCCCGGTCGGCGAGCTCTTGGAGAGCTTGGGCCCGCCGTCCGGCAGGACACCGATCACCTTCACCTGGAAGGGGGGCGTGGCCACGCGCCCGCCGTCGGCGGCCACGACGGGTGCCATCCCGCTATACGTTGGTGTTGACGCCTGGGCGGGCACGACGCCCGCGACGAGTACGAGAGAGACGCCCAGGACGCTGGCGAGGCGGCGCACGGATGAGTCCTCCTGAATAATCAGGCGGGCAGCCTACGGCAGGAATCCCCACCTCTCCACTATCCCATCGGGTAGGACGGCGAAGATGGTGGTGACAGCGGGCTACACTCCGATCATGCCCTATCCCCAGTTCGAGGCCGTCAACCTCATCAGCGATCCCGTCCACGGCTACATCGAGCTGACCAAGCTGCTGACCCCCGACCAGTCCGCGCGAGCGAACCTGCCGGCGGAGGAGGTCGCCGAGGAGGATCTGCTCGACACGCAGTGGCTGCAGCGGCTGCGGCGGATCAGCCAGCTGCAGAGCGCGCGCTGGGTCTTCCCGAGTGCAGAGCACTCCCGGTTCGTGCACGGGCTCGGCGTCATGCACGAGGCGGGCCTCTGGGGACGCTCCCTCTACCCCACCCTGCGCGACGTGCTGCACCAGGACACGCTTCGCGAGGGCGAGGCATCGGAGCACCCGATCCCCTCGGAGGCCCTCGTGGTCGAGACCCTCCGCGTCGCCGGCCTGCTGCACGACGTCGGGCATGGCCCGTTCGCGCACTTCTTCGACGAGCACGTGCTCTCGCGATGGCCGGCGCCGCCACATCCGAGCCGGGATCCGCGGAAGCGCCTGACGCACGAGGACCTCAGCCAGGCGATCATCGAGCGCGAGCTCGGGACCCTGATCGAGGAGCTGCGACGCGCGCCCGCGATCGATCCAGAGCGGGCGGCGTTCGCCGGGGGCGAACGGATCGATCCCGGGTGGGTCAGCTTCCTCGTGTCCAAGCCGCCCCTTGCCGATCCCCGGATGCCGCTCTGGGTGCGCCGCCTGCAGCCGCTCTTCTCCGGCATCTTCACGGTCGACAACCTCGACTACGTCCGGCGCGACGCGCTGATCACGGGGGTCGCAAGCGGACCCATCGATGCCGAGCGGCTGCGCCGCTATGCCTTCATGTCGGACCGCGGCCTCGCACTCTACGAGCCAGGCCTGGGCGCGCTGGAGATGTTCCTGACCGCTCGCCTCTTCATGTACAACACCGTGTACTTCCATCGGACCGTCCGGGCGATCGACCTCGACCTCGCGGAGGCGTTCGGTCCGGCGTTCGAAGCGGTGTTTGGGGACCGCAATCCGCTCGAGGCGCTGGGTGACTACGCGATGCTCGACGAGTACGCGCTGCTCCACCAGGCCGCCCTGTGGGCACGTGGAGAACGGCTCGATGAGCATCCGCTGCCGGGATCGGGATGCGTGACGCCGCGGGTCGCCGAGCTGTGGAAGGGAATCCTTCTGCGTCGCCCGACCTGGCACGCGGTGCGCGAGGTTCGCCGCGACTCGCGCGCGGAGGCAGCCCGCGAGGGGGTGGAGGCCGAGCTGCGCCGTGCGCTGGGTCCGCTGCTCGAGGCCGACCCCGACCGCTACCGTTTCGACCTGGCGGACGCCGACGCCCGACCGCAGAATCCCCTGCTCGACGACGGGCGGCTGATGGTCGCCCGGCGCGACGGTTCACTCGACATGGCGCCGCTCGGCGAGCTTCTCGAGCGGCTGCCTGCGGTGGTGACCGTGGGGCGCGCGTACGAGCGCTCCGGCCAGTAGAGCGCTTCGGGCTAGAACGACTGCCGGCCGTTGGCCTCGGGCGACAGGGATCGAACGCCGCGTCGAAGCGCGGCCGCCGGCCGCAGGATGGCGACGCCCGCCAGGACGCGCCGATGGGGCGCCACGAGCCGACCGGCCTCCGGCACCAGCGTCGCCTCGGCCCAGGCCCGAACCCGGACGCGAGCATCCGGCCGTGAGGTCACCAGCAGTGACTCCGCGAGCACCGCCTCGGCCTCGTCGAGGTCCGCGTAACTCCAGGTCGAGTCGGACTCGTAGGTCGTGGCGTCGAATTGGAGACCGAGCCCGGCGAGCAGCGCGCAGAGGTCGCCGAACCCCGGCTGGGGCACACGCTCCTCCCCGTGGAGATCCCAGAAGAGCTCGCCGGGCACCTGCTCCGGCCCCCCGAACCGCATGGTGATGAGGCATGACCGACGGGTCGCGGCGATCAGGGCGTCGATGAACGGGGCCACGTCCTCGATCGGGTACAGGACGTGCGAGCAGACCACCACGTCGTGGGGCTCGATCCCCGCGACGGCCGCCGGCCAGGGCTGCCGCACGACCCGGATCCGATCGGCGACGCGCTCCTGGGCCGCCCACCGTTCCAGCAGCTCGACCATGCTCGGATGCGGTTCGACGACGGTGACCCGGCTGCCGCGACCGGCGACGGGGACGGCCACTGCCCCGAACCCGCCTCCGACGTCGAGGACGGTGGCTGGTGACGGCTCCGCGCCCGTCGCCCACTGCGCACCGCGCGACTCGGCATCCTGGCACGCCGCGATCACCGTGCGCACGAACTCGCCCGGATCATGGCGCGTGCGGACCGCATCGAAGTAGTTCAGTGCGCGCCGCTGCCAGTAGTCCCGGGGGTCGGGCCGGTCGACGCGCAAGCGCTCGAACTGCTCGCGGCGAAGCCGGACCATGGCGCTCCATCGCGCCACAGCGTCCCACAGCAGCTCGGGTCCGACGATCGGCTGGACCTCATCCGGCTCGGCCATGCGCGCATCATGCCTGCCCGCGCCTGCGCCGGCAATGCCGTCAGGCCCCGCTGGACGGTGCCGCTCGGAACGTCGCGCCGGGGACGCAACGCGCCCTCGGACCCGTCCGGGGCGCTCTTCATGCCCGAACCAGTGATGTTGGGCGGTGGCGTTCTGGCGTCAAGTGAGGAGCGCCTTCGTATCGTCCCGCGCCGAGTGACGGCGGGCGATGACTGCGGGGCCGCCTTGGCATCCACCAGGTAGGGTGACCACCTTGAAGGCGCATGAGGGGGTCGAGGTGGGATCGGCCAACGGCGTGAGCGGGCAGGCGGCCACGTTCCTGACGCAGAATGGCGGCGTGGGCGTGCTGAACCGCATCCGGGGCCGAGAGCCGGACGAGCGAGATCATGCCGTGCGCGCGCTGCACGCCGCGATGACGAACGGCGCCGACGACCACGCCTCGCCCGCGACGAGCGCCGCGCTCTTCCGGCTGCTCGCCGAGAGCCACCTGTGGGCGGTCGTCGCCGGGTCGTACAACGCGGAGCGCCTGCGGGCGCAAGCCCGCCTCTCCGGCGACGCAAGGCTCCAGTTCCGCGCCGGGCGCACGTCCGAGGGCGAGACGTTCCTGCCCACGGCCACCACGGCGGCGCGCCTCGCGCAGGCGGGGTTCGCCCAGCCCGGAGACTCGCTCGTCCGGTTCCCGTTCCGCCTCCTCGCCCAGGCCGCCCGCGACGGCGGGCTCAATGCGCTCGTCATCAACCCAGGCTCCGTCCCCATGGCACACATCGCGGGACCCGGTCTCGCCTCCTTCGCCGACGGGGCGCTACCCGATCCGTCCGCCCCCGACAGTCGCGCGATGATCGGAAAGGCGACGCTCGGCCCGTGCCGCCCGATCACGCGTGAGAGCGTGCCTGCCGGCTTGGTCGACGCGGCGGCCGCCGCGCTGGTCAAGGAGCTCAGGATCGCCCGAGGCGCTCTCGTCGAGCGGTCCATCGGCGACGGGCGAGTGTTCACCCTCCTCGTCGTCGCGTCGCGACCCGACCCTGCCCTGAACGAGCGGGTTGCGAGTCAGCTGGTCCCGTTCGTTGGTGCCGCCGACTACGTCGGCGTCGAGTGCGTCGAACCGGACGACCCGCGGCTGGCTGACCCGGAGCGCGCGATCACTCTGCTCGCGCCTGCAAAGCCTGGGTCGGGGGCGCCGCACCATCCGCGGCGCCGAGGGGTTCCGGGACGTCGGGTCGCGGGGCGGCCTTCCTGAGCCACCGGCACATATAGTCCGGGCCATCCATCGGCCCTGGCCGTCGAAGTCGTGCCCTCTGGGTGGCCCTCATTCCGTGCGCAGACGACGTCGAGCTGTGCGTCGCGCCGAGACGGCCGAGCGGAGAGACGGGATCGATCGAGTCGAGGGCGGTCGCGGCCTGCCGCTCTGCAAACGCGCGCGCCTCAGGCGACGGCCGGGGGCGACGCGTACCGCTGGACCACGCTCCGCGTTCGCGTTCTCAGCCGCTGAGTGGGTGTCATGAACCGACGTCTTCGTGGCCATCGCACGCCTCTCCCTCGCGCTCGCGCGTTGCAGAGACGCCACACGCGGGAGACGAGGATGTGGGACGAGAACGGCGCGTGCACAGGCTGACCGGCCTCCGTCGGGTGAGATGGGACGAAGGTCATCTTGCCCGTGCCTTGCTGCTAGCCAACGATGCACATATGGGCGCACAACTGGCCGCACGGCCGGCGTTCGACGCCGCGGACGACTTGCTCTGCGCGGCGTCGATTGCCCTTCACGGCCCCGAGACGGGAGGTCCGGGGCCGGCCCGCGCCCCGATCGAGCACTGGCTCGGGGTGCAGACGAGTGGCAACCCCGATAGCGTGCGCCGATACCCCTGGGCCATCAGCACGCTGTTCTACAGGATGCCGCCGTACGTGCCCCCTCGTGAGGCGTGGCGCGCCTGGCGTCCGTCCGAGGAGAGCGAGCGGGCGCGGGACATCGGCCTCTTCGAGGCGCGCCTGCTCACTCCGCTCGTGCTATCGGACGCGGTCGAGCTGCTCGGCCGGCTGATCGAAACCGGCGATGCCGATGCCGCCACCCTCCTGGAGCGGGTCCTGCCGGTCGTCCGGCGGGACATGGCGCGCCTGGTCGTCGGGCTGCATGCCTGGGCCGACACGTGGGGTCTCTGGAACCTCGCCCGCCACGAGGGCACGCTGCGCCGACTGCACCCCTTCGCGCTCGCCATCGCCGACACGTACGCGGCCCGCGCCATCGCCCAGGGCTCGGTCGGGACGGGCAGTCGCTTCCCGTTCCATGAGCGGCCCCTCGTCTCGGTCTCGGCGCAGCTCGCGGCCGGGCTTTCGGCGCTCGGCCTTCACCCCCGCCTGACCGGTCGGCTGGCCGCATGGGTCGCGGCGCACGAGGCACCCGGCGGGGCGTGGGGCGATGCCGATGGCCCACGCGACCTGCTCACCACGCTCGTGGCGGCCGACCTGCTAGGCGGGCTCGACCCGGCCTGGGAGCCGGCGACCACCCTCGCCTGGATCGGGAGCCAGCGCAGTGCCGACGGCGTCTTCATCGCCTACGGCCCGGAGGCCGCCTGGCTGACGCTCGAGCTCGAGGCGCTCATCGCGCGCCTGGAGCGCCCGTTCCCACAGCGCTTCCGCTGGCCGCATCTCTCGACCGAGCAGCGCGATCGGCGAACCCAGCTGCCGTTTCTGGGCTACCTGGCCGACCTCGCGCGCCTCTTCGCCGAGGTGCCGGCTCTCGCCGAGGCACCGGTCGAGATCGCCTTTCTCGACCTGGCCGGTTTCGGGGACTGGAACACCCGCCACGGCATGGCGGCCGGCGACGAGGTGCTCCACTTCCTCGCCGGCGAGCTCGCCGCCCTGCCCGGCTCGCTCGCGATCCGGGACGGCGGCGACGAGTTCCTCGTCGTCGGCGTGCCCTACGGGTCCGGGCTCACCAGCTCGCTCGACGCGTTCCGGCACGCCTTCCCCGAACGCCTCCGTGCCCGGCTCGGGAGCGAGGCCGTCGCCCCGCGCATTCTCGTGGGGCGCACTACGGGTGCCTCGCTCATCGGAGCCCGCGACGTGCTCGGCCGCGAGATTGCCGAGCTCAAGGCCGCGCACCCTTGTCCGCCGCCGGAGGGGATCCTGACGGCATCGGCGAGCGTCCTGCTGCCTCGACCCACGGCCTGTCAAACGCAGTGATCGAGCTGGCGCGCGGATCCTCGCTCCTGAAGGCGCTGGCCCGCCCGCCCTTGCTCGCGGAGCTCGCGCTCGCCCCGCCTCCCGTGGCCCCGAGCCGCGCGCGAGGGGAGTAGACCAGCCGCAGGCGTGCGGCTGGGATGCCGCACTCGCTAGAGTGCATGCAGCGGGGAGGCGGCCGTGTCTCACGCATCGTCGTGCCCTGGACAGCATCGTGTGTGCCGCGCATGAGCAAGAAGGGGACGACGATGCCGCATCCTCCGCCTGTCGCCGGGGCGCAGGCAGCGCAGGCAGCGCAGGCAGCGCAGGCCAGGATGCTCGCGGCGCTCGCTGCGCGCGATGACCGGTTCTCGCAGCTCCTGTCACGTGCGTCGAGGGCTGCGATGGTGGGCCAAGTCCTCGTGGCGTCCTCGGGCCTGACGGACGCCGAGTACGAGGAACTGGCCCAACTCACGCCTGCTGCGCACGAGCAGCTCGGTGGCGAGCTGGAGGCGAGGACATCGCACCTCCGGGACCTGCTCGGCAAGGGCGACCCGTTCTTCATCCTGGCTGTTGTCCAGGACATGAACCTGTTCGTCCCCTGGGGCGAGTACTACGAGCCGAGCCACGAGGGGCTCGAGACCAGGATCGAGCTCGTCGCAGGTCTGCTCGCGACCCAGAGCGTCGAGCCCCTCCGGGACCGTTCGACGGCGCAGGACATGCAGGCGATCCTCGACGAGATCGATCACATCCTGCTTATGAACATGCTGGTCAACCTGACGAGGCGCACGACTCAAGGCATCGACGCGGCGTCGCTCCGGTTCACGAGCGCGAACCGCTGGATGGGGCTGCGCGGAAGCTCGTTCGCTGGCCATGCTGAGGAGCTGGCCGTCGAGCTGTATCGCGGCCAAGAGACATGGATGGCAGGCACGCTTGGGTACACGGTCCAGGACCTCATCCGCGCGGGCAGGGCCCTATCCATGTCATTCCCAGGCAGTCTGACCACCGCAGGAGCGAAAACGGTTGAGGATAGGACGGTCGTGCCGTTCCGAGGCCCCGGGTGGTTGTCACTCCAAGCGACATGGTTCGTCAGCCCGGACTGGCTCGGAGACGTCGACACTCGCCGGCTGTTCGCTCTGTGCGAGTATGAAGCGGACGGGCGGATCACGAGAGCAGGCGCCGAGGAGAAACCGTAGCGTGAGGGGACGTCAAGCCCCGAGCAATGCGAGGGGTACAATCGCGATCCCATCCGCGTCCCGGTACGCCGCAGACCCCGTCGAGACCACGACCCCGTCCGCGAACCGATCGCCGAGCTGATCGCGGAGCCAGCGGACGTGCTTGGTGTCATCCCGTGTGACCACCGCGCTGAGCTTCGCCTCGATGGCGAGGACGCGACGATCGGACGCTTCCACGATGAAGTCGACTTCCCGCTCGCCTCCTCTCGTTCGGTAGTGCCACACGTGGCCCTCCGCGGCCTCGGCGAACACGCGGACGGACAGGCAGGCGAGGGACTCGAAGAGGCTGCCGAGCAGCGTCCCAGACCGGCGGATGTTCGGGCCGATCGGTTGCCCTGACACGAGTGCGTCGCGGTCGGCGTTGAGCAGACGCGCAGCGAGCGCGGGGTCGACGAGGTGATGCTTCGGCAGCCCCACGATGCGGCTGAACTGGCCCGTCGAGGGGAACCACGCCAGTAGCGGGTCCACGACCCAGAGACCCTCAAGAGCGTCGCTGTACGGCGCAGTCGTCGTCCGTGCCGGCTTCGTTCCCTCGCTGCCCATCGCGGCGTCACGGATCGTTTCGCCCGATGCCGTCGTGGCGGTCGCAGCCGCATAGGCCGTCAGCCAGCGACGCAGGGCCGCCTCGTTGCGGACCACGAAGCCCAGGAGCGGAAACTCCTTCTCGACGATCCGGTCGATGTATCCGTCCAGGCTGGCCCGCAGCGCTCGCCCCTTGAGATCACGCAGTCCGGGGAACCCCGAGTTGAGGATCTCATCGACGTAGTCGTCGAGCGTGAGAGACGTCTCGCCTTCGATCTTCGGACGATCGCCGCCGAGCAGGGAGGCCATGCTGACCGTGGGCACGCCGACACCTCGCTCGCGGCGAGGGTCATAGGACGCATGCGCACGGTCACGATCCGACCTGCGCCACTGTGCGCGGGTTGTTCGCGCGGCTGAGCGGAGCCGGTGAGCACGAACTGGCCACCAGTGCGATCGGCATCGACGGCACGGCGAACGATGTCCCAGCTCTCCTTGTAGCGCTGCCACTCGTCGATGAGGATCGGTCGCTCGCCTCTGGTGAGTCGCGTGGGATCGGCACGGACGATCTCGAGCTGACCGGGCTGGTCGAGGGCATACACGGTCCGTGCCCGCATCGTCGCAGTCGCGGTCTTCCCGACGCCCTTCGCCCCCTCGATCGCGATGGCAGGGAGGTCACGGAGCTCGTCAAGCTCGTTCTCGACCACCCGCCGTAGATAGTCCACACCACCCTCCTAAGAGATCATCAGCAAATAACTTGACAATCTGACGGGTTTGGGCTATGCTCGCTGGGTGATCGACGAGGACGCCATCCGGACCCGCTACGAGGCGATGGCGGGCCTCCTCGACGAGCGACAGCGT
>JAJYJR010000211.1 GCA_021789355.1 Chloroflexota bacterium
AGCGCGAGAGCTGGAATCGTCCGAAGTCGTTGGGGAGGACGGTGATCGTGCGATCCGGGCCGTAGTCCTGCTCCGGCGTGATGGTCGCCCGAAGCTCCTGACTGGCCTCCATCGCCATCGTCGAGGTCGCGTACCAGCAGGCATCGAGCTGCGCGGCCAGCGACTCCTCGGCGGACGCGCCCTGCTTGGGGAAGCTCGACCACGAGATGCCGAGCCCTGACTGGCGGAGGTAGGCGGGGGTGATGAACGGAGTCGGCAGTGAAGGGCCTCCCGTCAGGGCATCATGGCAGGGAACGGGTCGGTGTAGAACTCGTCGGCCGAGGCCGTCTGGACGACGCCGGGGGGTGACCACCAGCGGTACTGCCAGCGACCGGCGAGCCCGGTCGTGTCGATGGCATACGTGTAGACTCCGGTGGATACCTTCGTCACCTGACTGTCGAGGTAGGTGTAGGTAGCGACCTTGCCGGTCGGGTCCACGATGTCAACCCTCGCGTCGGACGGATCGGTCGGCACGCCGGTTGCCTTGTTCGTCCATACCCCCTGAACGGTCACGCCCTGTCCGATGGTGTAGTGGTTGTAGGGCACGAACACCTCACAGCGTGGCGTAGTCCGAGGTGATCACGACGTACGCGACCGAGTCGGTCGCTTGCGTCCAGTATGCCGCGGCATCCGTCGCGGCCGTCGCATACGCCGCGAGGGAGGAGGACGCGGTGATGTACCGAGCGGCGTCGGTGACTGCCGTGACGTAGGATGCGAAGTCGCTGACGACCAGATGATCGGGCTTGATCTTGGGGATCAGGACGGCGATGGCCTGATCCACCAGCGCAGGCAGTGCGTCGAGCACGTTGCGGACGAACGCCTGCGCGGAGCGGAACGCCGCGTCCGACACGGCGGGGATCGCCTCGTCGGCTGCCCGCAGCAGCGCCAGTATCCGCGTGGCGGCGTCGCTCAGGCCCGGGATTGCCTCGGCTGCCGAGCGGACCTGTAGTGCGAAGCGGGTGGCCGTCTCGTGGAGCGCCTGCAGCGCGTCGCCCGCGAAGCGGGACAGCGTCTGCGCCGCGCGGAGCGCCGTGTCGGAGAGTCTGCCCAGCGTGTCGGCGCTGGAGCGGGCGAGCGCCTGTGCAGCGCGGGTGGCAGTATCGCTCAGCGCCGCCAGCGTGTCCGTCGCGAACACTACCGCGCGGCGCCCGACGACGGCGCTCTCGGACAGCGCCTGCAGCGTGTCGGTAGCCGTGCGGACGAGCGCCTGCAGCCCCCGCGTGGCCGTGTCGGTCAGTCCCGGGATCGTGTCGGTGGCGCTGCGGAGCAGGCCGATCATCCGCGTGGCGGCGTCGGTCAGCCCCGGGATCGAGTCGGCGGCTGTTCGGGCGCTGGACACCGTTCGGGTGGCCGCATCACTCAGGGCGCCGAGCGCATCGCTCGCGCTCCGGGTGAACGCCTGCCCCGCCCGCATCGCCACGTCGGTCAGGGCACCCAGCGCATCGGTGGCCGTGCGGGCGGACGCCTGCGCGGCCCGGTCGGCCGTGTCGGCCAGCGCGCCGAGCGTATCGGTCGTGCTCCGGGTGAACGCCTGCAGCGCGCGGGTCGCCGTGTCGGAGAGGGCGGCGAGCGCATCGGCGACGGGGCGGTCGAGCGCGACCCGCCGCAGCGCCGTGTCGGCCAGTGCCGCCAGCGTGTCGGTCGCACTGACGAACAGCTGCTGGATCACGGTGGCCGTATCGGTGAGTGCCCCGAGCACGTCGGTCGCCGTCCGGCTGAACGACTGCAGGGATCGCGTCGCGATGTCCGACATAGCGTTGAGCGTGTCGGCGGCGGATACCACCGCCCGCTTCCCGACGGTGGCGCTGTCCGACAGGGCGTTCAGCGCATCGCTGACCGTCCGGGTGAACGCCTGCGTCGCGCGAGTTGCGGCGTCCGTGAGCGCCGCCAGCGTGTCTGACGCGGCTACCTGCCGCGAGACGATCCGGGCAGCAGCGTCGGTCAGGGCCGCCAGTGTGTCGGTTATCGAGCGCAGGAGCGCCACCAGCCGGTCGGCGGTGTCGGTCAGGGCTGCCAGTGCGTCGGCCGCCGTCCGCAGGAACGCCTGCGCGGCCCGGTCGGCCGTGTCGCTGAGCGCGGCCAGTGCGTCGCTCGTGCTCCGGGCGAACGCCTGTACACTGCGGGTCGCAGCGTCGGTCAGGGCCGCCAGTGTGTCGCTGGTGCTCCGGGCGAAGGACTGCGCCGTCCTGCTGGCGGTGTCGGTGAGCGCAACCAGCGCGTCAGAGCTAGTCCGCAGCAGCGCGGCGGTTCGCTCGGCCATGTCTGCCATCGCGGCCAGTGTGTCAGCGGTAGAGCGGATCAGTGCCTGTGCCGCCCGCGTCGCAGTGTCACTGAGCACAGTCAGCATGTCCGTGGCGGTGCGCGCGAATGCCATCCGGCGAATTGCCGTGTCGCTCAGGGCGGCCAGCGTGTCCGTCGTGCTCCGGGCGAAGGACTGCAGCGCGCGGGTGGCCGCGTCGCTCAGGGCGGCCAGCGTGTCGCTGGCGCTGATGACCTGTCGTGTGCCGACCGCTGCCGAGTCGCTGATCGCCTGCAGTGCGTCGGTCGCCGCGCGCAGGAACGACTGGGCTGCTCGGGTAGCGACGTCTGCCACGGAAGGTAGGGACTCTGCGATGGATCGGCCGAACTGAACGACTCGTGCAGCCGTCTCGGTGAGTGACGAGAGTGAGTCTGCAGCCGTGACGGTATTCGATACGTTCGCCGACTCGACGTAGCCCGGGGCCTCTAGCCCCGGTACCCCGATGCCCGGAACGCCCCAGCTCGGACTACTCACGATGCAACCTCAAGTCATGGTGAGTGATCCCGGCGCCGCCGGACGTTGCAGAGCCGTTGCGATCGGGCGTCCCCGCCTTACGTTGGTACTGGGACCCTCGGACTGACGACCTTCGCGCTGTGGCGCCTTCATCCTGCCTCTACTCGATCGGTGAGATGGCCGCTGCTCATAGTCCCCCTCGTGGCATGGCTCGCGCGTTAGACCGGCCCCGTCGTCGCCATCTCCAGCACGGCCGTGTACGGGCTCTGACTCGACACGGCCGCGAAGTACATCCGCCACTGCGAGCCGTCCCAGACGAGCGAGGGATCGGCGAGCTGACTCGTCTCCGCGCCCGAGCCCGAGTGCGTCAGGATCGGTGAAGTCGCCGACTGCGTCCACGTATCGGACCCCCCCTCGAAGTCGGCCTGGCTGATCGACGCGGCGTACAGGTTCGTGGGCAGGGTGCCGGTACCGGGCGCCGCGTGGTAGTAGTTGCGGATGAGGCCGTCGCTCGTGAGCACGAGGAGCGGGCCGCCGAACATGCCGCCAGAGACGATCTGCAGGCTCGACAGCGGGTTGCCGCCGTTCAGGATCGTCCAGCCGGAGGTCGGGCTGCTCGTGCTCTTGGCGGCGAACGTCTCCCAGATCGAGGCGTAGGCGCCCTCCACGAGCATGTACCACGCCGAGCCGAGCTTCAGGACGGCTGCGCCCGCCCACTGCGAGACGCCCGACGGGAACGCGAGGATGTTCTGCGCCGCCACCGTCCAGCTATAGCCGTCGGTGCTGGTGGCGACCGAGAGGCAGTCGGCCGGGGTGCCGTTCGGGTCGTGGTAGTAGGCGTAGAAGTACGTCCCGTCGGAGTAATCGACGTTGGGCTGGTAGATCGTGCCCGTGATCCCGCCGTGCGAGCCGCCTAGCACGGGCACGTCCACACCAGCCGTCAGGTGCCACGTCCACGTGTTGCCGTCGGATGAGTCCATCGCGCCCATGAACGTGCCGGAGGAGCCGGTCCCGGCATACCAGCCGTTCCACGGTTGCGTCGTCCTCGGCAGGTAGATCACGCTCGGGCCATCGACCGCCTGCGCGTTCCATTGGCCGGAGTCGCCAGAGAGGACGGGATTGCCGCTGTACCGTGTCCACGTCGCGTCGTTGGGCGCCGGGGGAAGAACGCTGGCGGCCACGCCAGCAAAGCCCCTCATCAGCAGCCGCGAGGCCGTCATCCCCACACTTCCATCACGACGGGGATATTGCCTACGCCGGTATTGATTGGGAAGCAGGCCACGTCCATGCCCCCGCTGGGATCGACGACGAATGCCAGCTTGTAGGTGTGCGATCCGGCCGACACGCCCGTCAGGTAGAAGTCCACCGAGGCGAGGACGACGGTGTTGTAGCACACGAAGCGGGGAGTAACGAGCGAAGTGCTGCCCTCGCGTAGCCCGAAGTAGCCGTTGTGGGTGTTGTTGTTGACGCGGGCAATGACCCGCACGAGCACGTTGCCGGACGCGGGAGCCGTGAAGGTGATCGCGAGGTGCGTGGCATCCACGTCCGTGAGCGTGGTCGAGGTCGTGTGATAGTTGGCGTTGTTCCCGTCATAGGCGAGTTGGGCCAAGAGACGGGTGCCCCCCGACTCGACGAGGTTCGCGCCATACGTCACACCGCCGTCATCGGTCGAGAGGATGACGATATTCACAGCGGTCACGGCAGTAAACAGCACCGGCGGCGTGCTGGTCGGCGTGCCGTTCGCGGCGGGCCACGAGACGGCCGCGGGCCATGTGATCGTGTAGGAGCCCGAACCCCCCTGACGGATGATGAGGGTCCAGGAGTTGTCCGCTCCGGCCACGGGCGGGTGCGTGAAGGTCACCGTGCAATCTGCCGTCAGCGTGATGTCGAAGACGCTGTAGCGCCGAAGGTCAAGAGCCTGCGTCGCTCCGGCGGCGACGAGGCTCTGTAGGCGTTCGCCGGAGGCGACAGCGGTCGGGACTGCGAACGGCCCGCGCTGCGTCGTGTCGGCGCCCATCAGAAGTCGCTCGCCTGCACGAACAGCGTGAGCGTCGTCGCCGTAGTCACGGCCGCCAGCACGGCCGCCTGCAGCGTGTCACCGGCGCCGAGCTGCAGCGAGCCGTCGGCGAGCAGGCCGGCGATCTGCGTCCCCAGCAACTCGACCGAGGCCGTCGGCGGGTTGGCGTTGTTGCCCGATCCCGCAGCCACGGCGACCGCACCGATGGGGTAGCTCGTGCCCGAGCCCCCGACCTGTACGGAGAGCGCCACGTCGTTGACGGCCGTGTCGGTGGTCACGGCGTTGACGGAGAGGATGCGCGAGCCGTTCGCCCCGGCGGTGTAGATCGTCTTGGCGGTGGTGCCGTCGGCGTTGGCGAACTGCGTGCCCTGCGTCTTGGCGTTGGCGCCGAAGATCGGCGAGGTGTTGGCGGCCATGGCTTACCTCCAGGTGGTGTAGGCGGTGACGAGCGCGCTAGCCGAGATGGGCGTCAGCTCGCCCGCCGTCAGCACGGCCGCGATGGTAGCCCCCGAGCCGTGCGCCGAGGCGCCGTTGCCAGCATTCAGCTCGTAGGCCCGCGTGATCGTGAGCGTCCCCGAACTGTTGGCCGTGACAAGCACCGTCTCGGCGGTGTTCGTGCCCTCGGCCGCGATGGTGGCGGTGAAGGGCAGCGCCGGAATGCCGGTAGTGGAGGCGACCGTGCAGGTCGTCGCGCTGTTCGTGATCCCTGCACTCAGGGTCGTGACGTAGGCATTCGCGTAGCCCACCAGCTCCTCCTAGTCACCACCTGTGCTCCCACGCTCGGCGGCGGTGCGGTAGGCATCGGCCCATTCGGCCGACCGCACCCGGTAGTCGTACTCGGCCAGCACGCGCTCGCGCGCGGCAGCCACCAGATCGTCGCGCAGCGCCGGGCTCTCGGCCAGTCGCCGGACGGCGCGACGCCACTCGTCGGCCCCGCGTGCGAGCAGGGCGTCCGTGCCGTCCCGCACCACGTCATACGGGGCTGGGCGCATCAGGCGCTGCGCCACCGTGGGGATGCCGACGCAGGTGTATTCGAGCCAGTGCAGCTCCGACTTCGCACGGTCGAAGTCGTCCCCGACTAGCGGCGCGAGCCCGATGTCGGCCCAGATGTCGGCCAGCGTCCGCGCGAACTCGGGGATGCCATCGACGTAGCGCACCACCTCGTCGAAGTACTTGGGGGCGTCGGGGCCGCCCTCGTAGCCGAAGAATACCGTGCGCAGCCCAGCCCCGCGGACCGCCGCGGCGCACTCACCGCCGTACTGCTGGTTAGCAGGGATCAATACCTACTAACCCTTTAGTCAAAACGTGATTGTCCATCCGTTCAACTGGATCGTGTCACCGTTCGCGGCCACAGTGGCTGTCGCATTGAGCAGCGTCTCCAGCATCGGGATGTTGCCTGCGCCAGCGGCGGCGTTGAACAGCACCACCTTGCCGATGGTGACCGACACGGCGCCCGTGTACGTCCACGTGTGCAGGAACTCCTCCTGCCCGGCGCCCGGAAACGTCGGCTGGGTCGCTCCGCCGCTGCCCGCATACGCCCGCGACAGACCGTTGGTGGTCTGCTCGGTGGCCGTGCCGGACGAGGTGCCGTCGCCCCACAGGCCGTCAGCGGAGCGGGTGACGTCGGTCGCCGCCGGGGTCGAGGTGGAGGTCGAGAGCGCCACCCACCACATCGGGGCGCCGCCCGGCAGGACGAACGCCGCCGAGGCAGCTGCCGGGGTCGTGCCGACCGCCCCGGTGATCGGGACGCTATACCACTGGTCCACGGTCAGGACGGTCGCCGTGTTGCTGAGGACGACGCCCACGACCGGGTTAGTGAACGCGTCGGCGCTCACGGCATTCGCCACGAACACCATCTTGCCCTGTAGGCCCGCGTTGCCCGCGCCGCTGGTTGCCGTGGGGAACGACGCCGCCGCCCCGGTCCACGTGGTCGCGGTCGGCGTCGTGGCGGTGCCGGTGGCCGCGAGGCCGTTGAGCGAGGTGCCGATGTCGCCGAAGGTGGCGATGCGCTGGAACTGGTCGCGTCCGACGTTCAGGCGCAGGTTGTGGGTGCGGCGGATCTCCCGCCAAACGCGGCGCTGCATGCCGTAGGCACCGTCGCGCCATTCCTTGCCGACGAGGACCGGCTGGGTGAACGCCCGGGGGTCCTGCACCAGATCGCGCGGGTGGACTCGCGCACCGTCCGGCACGAGGCTCGTAGTCCGCACCTCGACGGGATCGAGGTAGCGGCGGTATCCGGCCACGAACGAGGCGGGGTCGAGGATGCCGCGTGCGAGGAACCCGATGTCCTCCGACACGCTGCGGCGGAAGCCGCTGGGACGGCGCGAGACGAAGTCGTAGATCACGGATCTCCTCCTGTCGAGGGTGCGGACGCCGCGTCGGTGCATCCCTGCCCCGCCGGGTGCGGCGTCGCCGCCGGGCGGGGACCGATCAGTAGCCCGCCGGTCGGACCCCGCGGTCCGAGTCGGGCAGTCGGCCGGACTTGCGCGCCCTGATCGCGCAGCGGCGGCAGAGGTACGCGGATTGCGAGCTGTAGTAGGCGATGTGGCGGTGGCAGAACGAGTGGCTGCAGGTGCTGCACTGCTCCGTTGCCTCGCCGTTGCGCTTGCGCTGGCACAGCGGGCAGAACGCGGATGCCACGCCCAGTGAAGGACTAGCTCCGTGCCCGGCGCGTGCGCGGGGGCGCGACGACGGCCGCTGCCTTGGCCGCGCCGACCAGCCGCTCGCCCATCTCGCGCACCGCCGCCTGCGCCTCGTCCTCGCGCTGCTGGATTTCGTCGAGCTGCTCGTCGGTGAGCGGGATGCCCTTGCCCTGCGGCTCCAGCGTCCCGTCGCCGCGCCGACGGTAGCCCTGATAGTGCGGCGTCGGCACCCAGCCCATCCGGCGCAGGTACGGTTCGCAGGCGTCACAGTCGACGGCCATCGGGGTGCGGTCCCCCGGCGCTGGCGCGTCGGCGCGGACGTGGTTGTGCCCGGTCTCCCCGACCGAGACGGAGTAGGTGCGGTAGTCGGCGTAGAGGACGGTCACACTGACGCTCCCTTGACGATGCGCCCGCACTTGGGGCACCTGCGTTCCCAGTCCCAGAGTCCCCGGCGGCAGCACGAGCGCGCGGCCGTCGAGGTGGCTCGGGCGGGCTTGACCTCGATGATGCTGTCGTAGCGGCGGGCGGCCGACGACGAGCGGATCGCCGCGGCCTGCTCGTCGGTGACGTGGATGCGCCCGCGGCTGTTCGCCCGCGAGCTTCCGCCGCCGTCGAAGTCGACGCCTCGGGCGCCGCGCAGCAGCGCGAAGTCCGGCACTCGGTACCTCCCTGAGAGACGCGACGGGGAGCCCGACGCTGTTACGGCACGGCGGGCTCCCCGTCGCTGTTCGCTTTCGGCCAGCCGCGAGGCTGCCTCGTGTGGTGGGGGAAGCTTTACGCACCTCCCGCGAGCGTCCTGTTCGGCCGCTGGGCCGGTCAGCGGATGCAGCGGAGCCCTCACGGTGGCTCGACGACCTCACCTTACGCGCGAGGCTCGGCAGGCAGCCCGTCCGGCGCGGGCACCGTCCTGCGGCGGCAAGGCCGTGGCGCGCGGCCTCGTGTGGTGGGACTCCGGACCTGCCGTTTCCGCACCCGGCACCGATCCGATGGCGGGCTGGCCGATGACGCAGGACTTCGGCGGCCACTTGGCGGATGCGAGCCGTTCTCGTCGCGGGGTGCACCCACGCATCGCTCCCGGCCCGGAGTCCGGCGACATTCTACGGCGCGAACGTCCCGCTGACGGCGCGCTCCTCGCGGTCGCGCCGCCGGGCCTCCAGCCAGTGCAGCGCCTCCTCGCAGTGGGTGATGGCGAGGCTCGTCTCCCGGCTGGGGGTGTTCGGCTCGTGGTTCAGGACGCGGAGGCGGGCGATGACGAGCGGCAGGATCGTCTCCGGGACGTCCCCGATCAGCTCCCCGCCCGTCAGGGACCGCGGGGCATCCTGCCACACGATCCTGCTCCCCAGCCTCGTCGTCTCGACCTTCGTCTGCTCGGGCATGTTGCCCTCCTCCGGGGCGTGCTGCCCCGCGCGTAGGCGCCGGCCCCGCCGGGGGGCATCCGACGCTCCCCCGGCTCGGTTAGCGGATGTACGACGGCCTTCTCGTCGGCCGCCCGTCGGGAACGATCCCGTACCGGCATGGTGGTGCCGCCCCGTTGACGCAGGGGCGGCCTCCGCGGCCCGTCAGTACCTACGCGCGGCCTGTCGGGTGCGCCGCGTGCGAGCCTAGGTGAAGTCGCCGCCCAGCTACGAGCCCCTCGCTGGACGGGCCGACACTCCAAGGCGCACCGCTCTCGCGGTGGGCTCTTCGGCCTTGCTCGACTCTAGGTCATCGCCTCGCGCAGGATCGC
>JAJYJR010000212.1 GCA_021789355.1 Chloroflexota bacterium
TGTCCACGGGTGCCTTCACCGTGCAATGGAGCACCTCGGACCCCGAGGAGATCACGAGCCTGTCCTGGCGAGGTTCGCCGAACCTCACCCACCCCTGGGCTCTGAGCAACTGCCCGAGCGGCGGTGATCACGAGTTCTTCGGGAACAGCTGGGATACCCAGAATGACGAGGACTTCCGGTCCCTCGTGGGCTGGGGCACCGCCGGCACATGGACGGGAGCGGGGGCGAGCCACGTGGCCATCCAGTCCTCCGACACCGGGTGCTACGGGACCAGCGGGGTGCCGGTCAGCACGAGCTACCAGTTCATCAATGGCGCGGACTGGTTCCTGGTCCAGAGGAAGTTCTCGTTCGGCTCCACGCCCTTCACCTATGACTTCCGTCCGTACATCCCGAGGTTGTACCCGCGGGACGCGTACCACATGGTCGCGCAGCCGAGCAGCAGTGGGCTGCAGCTCGTCACCGAGGATGCCGCGGACTGCGAGTACGGCTGCGAGGTGACCGACTGGAACCGCACCTGGTTCGCCGTCTATGACCCTGACACCGGCAACGGCATGGTGGTGCGGCACATCCCGTCACGGTTCAGCGCGGCCCTGTGGGTCGACCTGGATGGAGGGTCTCAGACGACCGCCACGTCGGTGGCGCTGCTCCAACCGGCGGGAGGATTCACCGGCACCATCGTGGACCTGCAATCGATCTGCTTCTTCTCCGGCTGGACGCCGTCGCTGAGCCTCCCGCAGGGATGCCAGGGGAGCTGAGAGGCTGGCGAGGAGGCTCACGCCCGGGCATGACCGCGTCGCCCAGCTGCCGTGGGACCCGGCGCGGCAGTGCCGGAAGACGGAGGTCACCACCATCGCCGACGCCCAGGAGGTCCTCGCCTTCGCGCAGACGAACGGCCTGGCTGCGCTCTCGATCTGGGCGATCCAGCGGGACAACGGCGGCTGCCCCGGGCGGTCGGGATCGGGCAGTTGCTCGGGCATCATCTAGGGCAGCCACGACTTCAGCCACGTGCTGGAGCCGTTCTCGGGATCCTGACGGCAGACCACATCTGCATGCGGCGGGGCCGTGCCGCCAGGCGGCCGTGCCGCCAGGCGGCCCTGCCGCCCGGCCGCGCGGCATGCTGCACGCGAGCACAGAGGGGAGACGGGCGATGCCGACGATCGAGCGCGCCGGGGTGTCGATCCACTACGACGTCGTCGATGGGTCGGGGCCGCCGATGCTCCTGCTGCACGGCGCGATGGGGACCGCGGAGACGTGGCGCATCGAGGGCTACCTCGACGCCCTGGCCCCGGACTTCCGGGTGATCACGCTGGACCAGCGCGGGCACGGGCTGAGCAGCCGCCCGCACGATCCCGAGGCCTACACGCTCGCCGAGCTCGTCGCGGACCCGGTGGCCGTGCTCGACGCCGTCGGGGCCACGTCGGCCTGCGTCTGCGGGTTCTCGCTCGGGGCCATCGTGGCGGTCGCGCTCGCCGGGCGCCACCCCGACCGGGTGGCGGGGGTGGCAGCCCTCGGGCTGTCCAGCTGCAACCTGGGGTTCGAGGATGTCCGCTGGGAACCGCCGGAAGAGGACCTGATCGAGCAGTTCCGGACCGAGGGCATGGCCTGGGTCGTGGCGACGCTCGAGGCGGAGGGGCGGCCGTCCTGGGCCGACATGATCGCCCGGGCGGATCCCGAGGTGCAGATCGCGATGAGCCGGGCAGATGCATTCGACGCCCGACAGCCGGGGCTCCGACTGCGCGACCTGGCGACGCCGCTGGTCTGCGTCTGGGGCGAGAAGGAACCTCAGCTCGAACGCGCGCGTCAGTTGCCGCTGCCTCCGAACGCTCGGGTCGAGATCATCCCCGGCGCCGACCACGTCGGGGTCGTCGAGCACCGCGAGATGGTCGTGCCGCTCCTCCGCTCGCTCGTGCGCCCGGTCCCCGCCGCCCAGTGAGCCGCCCGCCCAGCGCTCGACGCCGGAGCGCCAGTGCGGTCAGGGCGGGGGGAACGCCCCCGTGCCGGCCGGGCACGGAGTGCAACGGTGCCCCGGCCGTCGGGAGGCAAGCACGCGTGTACGGACCGTGGCGTGGGAGGCGAGGCGCCGGCCGCGGAGACGAGGCGTGGGATCGTCGGGTGAGCGGTCCCAGCTGGTTGTCCCGAGGGTCACTCACGGCCGAACGTCGGCCTCGTCGAGACGCAACTGCGCCTGTGCGGCACCTCCATGTACGTCGGGCTGAACGGCGTCACCTCAGCGGGAACGCCACGGTGCTGGTGCCCGTGGGGCAGAAGGAAGCCCCGCGCCTTTCGTGGCGCGGGGCTTCGAAGCTGCTTGCGTGTCAGGCGAGCGGTCAGTTCCCGATCGGGACCTGCCCGCTGACGGCGTAGTAGCTAACGCAGGCACCCTGGTTCTTGAAGGCGACGAGGGTGTCCGGGTTGACCATGGACTGCCAGCCGCCGTCCTTGCACTGCGCACCTGTCGCAGTGGCCTCCTGGGTCACCGTCACGTTGTCCAGCGCGGGCCCGAAGGCGCCCGGCGTGGTGCTGGTGAAAGTCAGCGTGGTGCTGGGTCCGGTGGCGACGAAGGAATATCCTTCAACTTCCCACATCATGTTGCTTTCGGTGTTGCCTTCGGTGCCGGTGTTGAAGTAGACCGTCGTGGCCGGCGCACCTGTCGCCTGCACCTGCAGCGACTTGTCGCTCGGGCTATAGCAGGCGTTCGGGTCCGGCACCTGCGGGTTGTTGTCGCAGAGCGTGTTCGGGTCGGGGTTCCCCGAAAGCGAGAACTGCACGAAGTACGTGGCGTTGACCGTCGTGTCGAACGTCTGGGTGATAGCACCCGGTGCGTCGCCGTCCATGTCGAGGCTGTACCCGTCGGCGTCTGCGGACTGCCAGTACGACCCGATCCAGTCGACGTTACCGCTGGTCACCGTCCAGCCGGGGATCGCGGTCGCCGTGCCGGTGCCGGCATAGAGCCGCACGAACGCGCCGACGCTGTAGCCGCCGGTGTTGTTGAACCCGCCGTTGGTGAACGCGGCGGCCATCGCCGACCCGGCCAGGGCGAGCGACATCACGACTGCCAGGCCCGAGCCCAGCAGCGATGCTCTCTTCACGCGATCCTGCCTCCCTGCGCCGCGCTGCGCAGCGCACCAAGCGCGGGTCGGTCTCGCCAGTGGCTCGACGCGGTCCCGGCGGCCGGAATGCGGACCGCGCGTCATGGCCCCCCGTCGGAGCGTCCATTGTAAGCCGACATGCAAAGCATTCTTCTGTTGATTCCCCGCGGTTCGGTGCACGACTGCACCGGATTCGGCGGATCGACGGGCCGCCCGCGGCCCGTCATCAGGCATGCGATGCGATCACGGCCGGCCGCCATCGCAGCGCGCCCGCGTGCCAGGCAAGCTGGCACGGATCCCTCGTATCGTTCGCCGTGGAGGTGCAGAGGGGAACGGCACGATGGACGACGTCGACGACGGTGTCCTCGACATGGCGACACCCGAGGGAAGCGTGCAGCCGGCGGGCAGCGTGGTCCTCGACGACCCGCAGCCGCGTCCCTGCCCGTGCGACCCGCGGGCGCGGAGGGTCGGGCCTCGCGGGAGCGTCCCGGTCCGCGCATGGGCGGCCCTCCTGCTGGCCACCGTCCTCGCCGGGTGCGGCTCGACATCGACCGGCGCCGGCGTGTCGACGTCCGCCACCGCGGCAGCCCCCGGCACCCCGGCGACGTCGGCCCAGGCGGTCGACCGGCTCCCCTCCCCGTCGCCGGCCCCGGCCTCGGGCGCACCGGCCCTGGCCCGTCATGCCGCCGTCGTGGGCCGCCTGCCCGGTGAACCCGACCCGACGCTCACGCCGGGAGCCTTCAACCCGGCGGTCACCCAGGCCACCATCGGATCGACCATCTGCGTGTCCGGCTGGACCGCCACGGTCCGGCCCCCGGTCTCGTACACGAACGCGCTGAAGCGCACGCAGATCGCCCGGTACGGGTACGCCGACACGCGCACCGCCGACTACGAGGAGGACCACCTGGTCCCGCTCGAGCTGGGCGGCGCACCCTCGGACCCGCGCAACCTGTGGCCCGAGCCGTACACCGACAGCCTGTCGGACGGGCGCCCCACCGGGGCCCGGGTGAAGGACGGCTTCGAGACCACCCTCAAGCGGGCCGTCTGCGTGGGCACGATCACCCTGGCCCGGGCCCGTGCCGAGATCGGGGACCACTGGGTGCACGCCTTCTACGGCATCCCGCTCGCGACCGGGACGACGACCGCCCCGGCGGGCGCGACCCCGACTCCCCGGCCGACTCCGACCCCAGGGGCCACCGGGTCCGGCACGCTGTCGGTCCGCTTCGTGGCCCTGCCCGACCCGGCCATCGCGGGCTCGCCGGCCGAGATGACCGCGAGGACGTCTCCCGGCGCCGTCTGCTCCGCCCGGGTCACCTGGCCTTCGGGCACCGTGTCGACCGCGCAGGGGCTCCGGCCCACCCCCACGGCTGGCGCCGACGGCCTCGTCGCCTGGACCTGGAACGTCGCGGCGAACACGCGGCCCGGGACCGCCACCGCCGCGGTGACCTGCCGCCTGGGCACCTCGGCCAGCGTCACCGCGCACTTCCCGGTGCAGTGACACGGCACCCGGCGATGACCGCGGGTGAGCAGGCGGACGGAGCAGCCAGACGGGGACGGCACCTCGCGCGGCGCACCCCACCGCCCGCTCAGCCCGGCAGCACCCGGCGCAGCGCCCGCAGCGCGTTGGCGCCCATCACCGCAGCGACACTGTCGTCGTCCACGCCGGCGGCGAGGAGCCCATCGGTCACCCGCGGCATCCCCGCCGCGTCGATCACGGTGCGGAGCGCGCCGTCCATGTCGCTGCCGATCGCGACGTGGTCAGGGCCCAGCTCGTCGATCGCGAAGCGGAGGGCATCGACGAAGTCGCGCACCGAGTCGCCGCCGAGGAGCTGCGCGGCGGCGGTCACGCCCACCACGCCGCCTGCCTCCGCCACGAGCCGCGCATCGGCCACGCACACGTTGCGCGTGGCGGCCGAGTAGCGGCGCCAGCGGCTCCGGCCCCCCGCCCGCTCCACGAAGCCCGTGTGGCTGAGCACCGGCGGGACCGTCGCGAGGTCAACCACGTCACGGATCGTGCGTGACGACGCATGGGCGAGGTCGACGAGCACGCCGACGCGCTCGGCCTCGGCCAGCGCCAGTCGCCCCAGCGGCGCCAGCCCGGCGGCGCGCCGGCCCGTCCCGGACCCGGCCATCGCGTTGTCCATGACGTGCGCCAGCGACAGCATCCGGACGCCCATGGCCTGCAGCCGCGCGACGTTGCGGGGATCCCCCCGCAGCGCCTGCGCGCCCTGGACCCCCAGGAAGGCGCCGACCGGCCCACCCGGCGCCAGCACGGCGTCGAGATCGGGGCCGGTCCGGACGACGCGGAAGGCACCCCCGGAGGCGGCGGCCCAGCCGTCGATGCGGCCCGCAAACTCGCGGACCAGCGCAAGGTCGGAGCGGAGTGCGCGCAACGGCACGCCCAGGCCGAGGAACTGGATCGCCGACAGCGTGCCCCGCAGGTCGGGGAAGCGCGTCGCGATCGACATCCCGACCAGGCGGACACCGCCGGCACGCAGCCGCGGCAGGTCCACGTGCCCGCGCCCCGCGGGCTCGAGGAAGGTGCGCCGGAAGAGGACGGTTCCCACCAGCAGGTCCACCACCGGGAACTGCCGGTGCAGCTCGAGGGCGCGCTCCGAGACGGGCCCGCCCGCATCCCGGGTCGTGCGCAGGAGCACCGCCTCGACCGCGCGCGCGATCACCGGCCGCCCCCGCCACGGGGCCCCGCCGACAGGTCCGGTGCTACGATGCAGGGCCCCGATCCCGGCACTGTCCCCCGCATGCCTTCACCGTACACCGCCGCCCGCCGAGGCAGGAGCGTCGTGCGCTCGTCCGGTTCATCGTCCCGCGCCGACGGGGCCGCCCTCCCGACCCGGGCCGCGGCCGCCATCCCGGCCGAAGCTGCTCTCCGCGCCGCCGGCCTGCAGGCCGGAGTAGCCCTCCTCGCCGCCGGGCTTGCGACCGCGCTCCTGGCGATCGGCTGGCTGGCCTTGCCCGTGCGCGCGCTCGCGGACGCGGTCCCCACCGCGGCCCCGACCCTCCTCGACGCGGTGGACCACTGGTCGTTCGATCCGACCATCCAGGTGCCGGCCATCCTCTCGGCGCTCGCCTACCTCTACGGGGTCCGTCTCGTCCGGGCCCGCCACCCCGGCAACCCGGTCCCCCTCGCCAGGACCCTCGCCTTCCTGGGCGGGCTGGTAGTGATCGAGATCGCCACCCAGGGGCCCATCGACTACTACGAGGCCACGCTCTTCTCCGTCCACATGGCACAGCACCTCCTCCTGATGATGGTGGCCGCGCCGCTGCTCGTGATGGGCGCCCCTATCACCCTGCTGCTGCGCGTCGCGCCACCGGACGTCCGGAACCGCCGGATCCTCCCGCTCCTGCACAGCCGTCCGCTCCGCGTGCTCACGCACCCGCTGGTGGCCTCCGCCATGTTCGCCGGCGCGCTCTGGGTCTCCCACTTCTCCCCCATCTACGAGCTCGCCCTCGAGAACGACACCGTCCACAACTTCGAGCACCTCGCCTTCCTGGTCGCCGCCCTGCTCTTCTGGTGGCCCATGGTGGGTCGGGACCCGGGGCCCTGGCACCTGTCGCCCCCGGTGCGCCTCGCGGCGATGCTCCTCCAGATGGCCCAGGGCGCCTTCCTGGGCGTCGCGATCATGAACGCGCGGGCCCCGCTCTATGCGCACTACGCCGACCTCCACCTGGCGTGGATCCGCGCCATCGACGATCAGCAGCTGGCGGGGGCGATCATGTGGGGCGCGGGCGGGGTCGGCTTCCTCGTGCTCAGCCTGCTGGTCTTCTACGAGTGGATGCGGACCGAGGAGCAGGCGGCGGCGCGTGTGGACGCCCGGCTCGACCGGGAGGCACGGGCCGCGGCGTCGGCTGCGCTCACGGCGTCGGCTGCGCTCACGGCGTCGGCTGCGCTCACGGCGTCGGCTGTGCCCACGGCCGAGACGGAGGAGGCCGCGCCCGCCGAGGACGCCTGAGCCGCGTCAGGCGGTGGCGACGCCTCGCCCGCCGAACAGTCGCAGCTGCCGCGCGAACACGTAGCCCAGGGCCACCGGGATCCACACGTTGAGGACGCGGTAGGCGAGCGTCACGAGGATCGCGACCGCCGGCGGCACCCCGAGGCTCACGAAGACCAGGGCCATCGCGCCCTCCACCGCGCCGATCCCGTCGGGCACCACGGCGACCACGAAGAAGACGATGCTGGCCCCGAGCCCGGCGATCACCACGTCGGGCCGTGGCTGCAGCCCGAAGGCCAGGAAGAGCGCCGCCAGGCTGAGGGCATTGACCAGGTGGAGCCCGAGGCTGAAGCCCAGCGCGGTGCCCACCGAGCGCGGATGACGGGGCACCGCCGCCGCGGCGTCGGCGAAGTGCTCGGCGCTCCGGTGCACCCACGCCTCCGGGACCAGCTGGCGACGGCCGGCGATCCGACCCGCGCGGTTCACCAGCGCCTGCGCGATGCGCAGGAGCCGGTCGAGCAGGCCGGGCCGGACGGCGGCGAGGACGAGGGCGCCCACCAGGACGGCCACGAACGCCGTGAAGATGGCGGCGCCCGCGGAGTCGTACGGGGCCAGGCGGTCACGGACGGCCAGGGCCAGGATGCCGGCGCCCACGAACGGCAGCGACGCCACCAGGTCGATGGCGGTGACCACGATGGATCCAGCGGCGGCGCGCGGCCCCGACTGGCCGTGGGCGTTGGCGTCGTCGATGAAGACGACCAGGGCGGTGGCCCCCGCCAGGGGGACCACGGTCTTCAGGAAGATGGAGGCGAAGAGGACCTTGACCATGCGACGGGCCGCCGCCTCCACGCCGACCGCCCGGAAGCCGTGGTGGTAGAGGCCGCCGTAGAGCGCGAAGCAGACGGCCTGGAGGCCGATCGCCACGGGGATCCAGCCCCACTGGGCGTGCGACAGGTCGAGGCGCTCCGCCGAGGGGCCGACGAACTCGCTCGCCGCGTAGACCAGGAACGCGGCAAAGAGCGCCGTGACCAGCAGCTGGCGGCGCGAGGGCCACGCCCGCACGGGCTGGATGGCGATCTCCGTGGACACGGAGGCACGGGCGGCCACCAGGCCGCCGTCGCCGGCCTCGGCCGTCACCGCGCCCGGTCGACCGAGGGGCCGTCGCCGATCAGCGCGGCCAGGTGCGCGGGCAGGGGCATGCCGTCAGCCGCAGCGTCCGGGGACGGTGGCCCGAGCACGGTGCGGACCGGGATGACGCCCGCCCACACCGGCAGGCCGAGATCACCGGGATCGTCGGACGGTGGTCCCGTCCGCACCTTCGCGGACGCCTCCACGATCGGGATCGCGACCACGTGCGTCTGGCGCAGCTCTGCCTCGCTCGGCTGCCGGGCATCGGCCCATCGCCCCGGCGCCACGTGCTCGACGATGGCACGCAACCCGTCCAGCTTCTCGCGGCGGGACCGCACCAGGCGCCCGCGGCCCAGCACCACCGCCGACCGGTAGTTGACGGAGTGGTGGAACGACGAGCGGGCCACCACCCAGCCGTCGATGAGCGTCGCCTCGACGCATGCCTCGGCGCCGGCTCGCAGGTGACGGATGATCCGGCTGGCCGGCAGCCCGTGCAGGTAGAGCGTGTCATCGACCCGGCCGTGCAGCATGGGCACCACGAACGGCGTCCCGTCGATCGAGAACGCCACGTGGCACAGCGGTGCCTCGTCGAGGATCGCGTGCACGAGCGCGCGGTCGTAGGAGGCGCGGTCCTCGCGGCGGACCCGCGTGCGCGCGGTGACGGGGAACGACCCGACCCTCGCGGGCGGCGCGGGCGGCGCGGGCAGACCGGCGACGGGGTCGGAACCTGGGGGAGCGGGACGGCGCGGCATCGCGCGGACGGTACCAAGCCCCGCCGGATCCGGCAAGGCGGGCCCGCATCAGGGCGGCCGCCGGGCCGAAGGGCCGCAGCGCCGGATCGCCGCAGCGGCGCAGCGCCGGATCAGGATCTCAGTGCCCGAGCAGCAGGGTGCTCCCGAGCCGCGCCCGGGCCTCAGTGCCCGAGCAGCAGCTCCATCCAGGCCTGGAGCGGGGTCGGAGGCGGCGCC
>JAJYJR010000213.1 GCA_021789355.1 Chloroflexota bacterium
AGCAGCTCCTCGCCGCGGACCGTGTAGATGACGGCCGGCCTTCGGTCCGCGGTGACCCGCCCGCGGGTGGCGACCGTCTGCCGGAGGATCTCGCGCCCGGCCTCGGTCACGCGGACTCGCCGTTCGTGCACGTCGTCCTCGAACGCGAAGTCGGCGACGAAGGCCGGGTAGCCGAGGGCTCGGCCCAGGTCTCGACCGGCGCGCTCGGTCGTCGCCAGGTGCAGGAGGAATCCGCCCATCGGCGGCCGCCCGGTGCCCGGCAGCATCGCGCGGCCTGCTCCTCGGCGTCGAGCCGGCGCATCGTCGTCTCAAGCTCGGCCGCGTCGAGCGTGTGCTCGTAGCTTGCGCGCCCAGCTCCGCCCGACTATTGTGTGACGCACACACTATTCTGCCGGAGGACGACGTGGCGCAACACGCGACGGGCGGATTTCAGGTCACGGCCTGGGATGAGCAGAGCTACGACGAGCTCGCGGGCGGCGCGAAGCTGACGCGGGCTCGCGTGGCGCAGGACTTCAGCGGCGACCTCGAGGCCACCGGTACCTGGGAGTTCCTCATGTGCTACCGCGAGGATGGCACCGCCGACTATGTCGGGCTGGCGCGCATCGCGGGTCGGATCGACGGTCGCGCGGGCAGCTTCGTGATCCAGACGAGCGGCTCGTACGACGGCAGCGACGCGCGAAGCGCGTGGCAGGTCGTGCCCGGCTCCGGCACCGATGAACTGCGGACGCTGCGCGGCGCCGGGACGGCGGTGGCGCCGCACGGGCCGAGCGGGACGTTCGAGCTCGACTACGAGCTCGACTGACCGCCGGCATGGGCCTCGATCGGACCGGGAACCTGCTGGGCGCCCTGTCCCTGGCCGTCTCCGACCGGACCTCCGACGCGGTCGGAGGCGCCGCGGGCGGATCCGACTCGGCCGCGGCCGCTCTGTCCGCGCTGCTCCACTTCCTCGATCGACCGTCCGTCGACCTGCTCCGCCAGGTGCTGGGGCTCACCTCGTCCGGCACCGTCCGGCTGCTCGATCGGCTCGAGGACGCCGGCTACGTGGAACGGGGCCCAGGCAGAGATGCACGCTCCAGGTCGGTGTCGCTGACCCCCGCCGGCAGTCAAGCGGCCGAACGGGTCGCGGCCGGGCGCGCGCGCGTCCTCGAAGGCGCACTCGCGGTGCTCTCGCCCGACGAACGTGAGACGCTGGAGCGCCTGACGTCAAAGGTCCTGGTCGGCCTCATCCGCGAGCCGGGCGCCGTCCGGTGGACATGCCGCTTGTGCGACACGCACGCGTGCGGGCGCGACGCGGGCGGATGTCCGGTCGCCAACGCAGCCCGCGAGCGGTATCGGTCGTAGGGAGACGGCCGAGGTCGCCTGACTGGGACAGGCGGGGCCGCGGCGCAACCTCGGCGCGTCCTCGACGCCGGAAGCCCTCGCTGATGACGCACACGGCTTGGGCTCAGTATCGCCTTCGCGCCTTCGGTGTGGCGCGAGCGGTTCAGGCGGGAGCATCTTCCTGGAGATGGCCACGCTGGGACGCCGTCCCGTCTTCGACGACGCGCCGCGCCTCGCGGGCGCTGTGCCGTGCTTCGCGGGTTCGCCGCTGCCCGAGCGGCGCCGAGTGGAGTCGGCCTGATGCACGTCGTCGTCGTCAACCGGATCACGCTGTCCGTCCCCGTCGAGGAGGTGGTGGTCGACATCGAGCGCGAGCTGCCGGCGATCTTCGCAGGTCTCGAGGGCTTCGTCGGTCAGACGCTGGTCAAGACGGGCCCCCAGGAGCTTGTGGTCATCGGCCGCTGGGCCTCGCCGGAGGCGGCGGGCGCCGGCGCCGCGGTCATCGGGCCGGGCGCGTTCAACACCTGGGTCGCGCCCCGCGCCACGGGACAGGACCGCGTGGTGGGACCGGTGGTGTCTGACATCGGCTGGGGCAGCTGACCGTCCCGCCAGTCTACGTGCCGTTTCGTGCTCACGGACGTCGGTGTGAACCAGACCCGAGCACCGTCAGCGACCGCGCCCAAGACGAGCTGCTCCTGTCTTCATCCCGTGCTACACTGAACCCGTGTAGCACGGGAGGCAGTGACGACCCATGGCGAACCTGACCATCACGGTCGATGACCGGCTCCTGAAGCGGGCCCGAATGCGCGCCCTCGAGGACGGGACATCGGTCAACGCCGTGCTTCGAACGTACCTGGAGCGCTACGCCGGCGTCGGAGACACGATCGAGGCCCTGGGCGGGTTCGCGCGGCTCGCCCGGCGAAGCGCGGCGACCAGCGGCTCAGGCGGTCGCACCTGGACGCGCGACGAGCTCCATGACCGAACCGGTCTTCGTTGACACGAATGTCTGGGTCTACGCGGTCGATGCCGCGGACCCAACCAAGCGAGAGCGCGCCCTGGAGGTGACCGCGCCGGCACCAGGTCGCGATCTCGTGATCTCGACGCAGGTCCTGGCGGAGTTCTACGCCGTCGTCACCCGCAAGCTTGCCGTGCCGCTGTCGGCCGAAGATGCCGAGGCCATGGTCCGCCAGCTCGCGGTCCTGCCCGTTGTCGCGATCGACAGCTCGCTCGTCGTTTCGGCGATCACCGGGAGCCGTGAGTGGCAGATCGCGATGTGGGACGCCCTGATCCTTCGAGCCGCCGAAGCCGCCGGGTGTCGACGCGTTCTCAGCGAGGATCTGGGAGATGGCACGACGTACGGTTCGCTCGTGGTTGAGAACCCGTTCGCGAGGAGCCGTTAGCTTCTCGCCCGACGCCGCGGCGGCGGCTCCCTGGCATGAGGGTGGTCCCCATCAAGACTCGCTCGCGAGGAAACCTGCCATGACCGACACGCAGAAGCACGTCAAGCGCACCGCCGTGGACGACACGTCGAACGAGGGATTCACGGCCGAGGAACGGGCCGCGATGAAGGAGCGCGCCCGGGAGCTGAAGGCCGCCTCACGCTCGCGCGCGGGCAAGGCGGACGGGGAAAGCGACGCTCTCGCGAAGATCGCCGAGATGCCGGCGCCGGATCGCGCCATGGCCGAGCGGCTCCATGCGATCATCAGAGCCAACGCGCCAGCCCTCTCGCCGAGAACCTGGTACGGGATGCCCGCGTACGCCAGGGACGGCAACGTCGTCTGCTTCTTCCAGAGCGCGGAGAAGTTCAAGTCGAGGTACGCGACGTTCGGCTTCAGCGACAAGGCGAACCTCGACGAAGGCGGCATGTGGCCGACCTCCTTCGCCCTGAAGGAGCTGACCCCCGTTGACGAGGCACGGATCGCCGCGCTCGTGAGGAAAGCCGTGAGCTGAGGACTGAGCCCGCCGCGGGGCTGCGCCCAGGGCGGGACGGCCTGAGCGGTCCGGGTAAGTCGGTCATCGTCATCGCGCACCACCAGGCGGTCATGGCGCACGCCGGCCCGGGTTCACCATGACCGGACGGCTCGCGGTCGAGGCGCCGCCGGCCGCGTGGCGCCGATCATCGTCGCCGTCTACCCTGAGCGGACGCAACGCGGTGAGACGTCATCGGTGAGGGACGACCAGTGATTCGCGGTGTTGAGGTCACGCTGTACTCGCGGAACCTGCAGGCCACGCAGAGGTTCTACGAGGGCTTGGCTTCGCCGAGACCTTTCGATATCCCGCGACCGGGGAGCCCCATCACGTCGAGCCGACGCAGAGCACCTTCAGCTGGGCATCGTTGACATCGACAAGGCGTCTGCAGACCACGGATTCACCGCCCATCTCGGCGGCCACACCGCTGAGCTCGTGTTCTGGAACGACGACACCGACGGGCTCTTCGCGCAACTCATCGGTGCCGGCGCGTCCGTCATCTCCGAACCACACGACTGGCTCGAACGCCTGCGGGTCGCGTGGATCGGTGATCCTGACGGGAATCCGATCCAGCTCGTGCAGGAGCGGACGTCACGGGGCAGATAGCGGGCACGACTGCGTGGCCATCGCCAGCAGATCGCCGCTACGCAGCACCGTGCAGGGCGTGGGCGGCGTGGGACCTGTGGGACGGACGATGATCGCGTGACCACCCGTCGGCTCGAGCTCACGAGAGCGCAGATCCTCGCGTACCGACGGACCGTCGGGGCGCTCGACGAGCGGCTCCCATCCGGCGCCGACTCCCTCCGACGAGCAGCATGGGCCGGGCTGCAGGACAGCATGCCCCGAGCTGCGCTCCTCTCCATCCACGCCCGTGTCGAGGGGACCGAGCCGTCCACCTGGGAGGACGCATCGCTCGTGCAGCTCTGGGGCCCGCGCTTCAGCGCGTACGTCGTCGCAGCCCGCGACCACGGCGTCTTCGCGCTCGGGAGGCTCCCGGACGAGGGCGAGCGGCGGCGGTTCTTCGAGGAGATGGCCACGCGGCTGGATGCCTTCCTCGGTGGCCGGCGGATGACCTACGCAGAGGCCGGACGCGCGCTCGGCGTCCACCCCAACGCGCTCCGCTACGCGGCACCGACCGGCAGGGTCCTGATCAGGTGGGACGGTGCCCGCCACCCGGTGGTCTGGACGGTGCCGCAACCCCAGGTCGATCCCCGCGAGGCTCGCCTCGAGCTCGCGCGCCGGTACCTGCACGTCTTCGGTCCCACGACGCCCGCGGCGTTCGGTGAGTGGGTGGGAATCGCCCCAGCGCGAGCCCGGGGGGCGTTCGACGCGCTCGTCGGATCTCTGACACCGGTGCGAACGGCGGTCGGCGATGCGTGGATCCTGACCAGCGACGAGCCGATGCTCCGTGCCCCTGCAGGGCGTCCGGCAGCAGCACGGTTCCTTCCGAGCGGCGACGCCTACCTCCTCCTCCAGGGAGCGGATCGCGAGCTCCTCGTGCCGGACGGCGATCGCCGCCGCGCGCTGTGGACCCCGCGCGTCTGGCCCGGCGGGCTCCTCGTGGGAGGAGAGCTTGTCGGGACCTGGCGACGTGCGGAGGCGAACGTGAGCATCCAGCCCTGGCGCCGGCTCTCGCGGCCCGAACGCGACGCGGTCGAGGCGGAGGCGGAGTCCTTGCCGCTGCCCGGTGTCCAGGGACGGATCCTCGTCGGCTGGGAGAACATGGCCGGGTGACGTCGCCTCCGGGCCGGGGCGAGGGCGAGCGCGACCCCACCGAGGAGACGAAAGCCCAATCCGCGCGTTGAGCACTGCGACGGCGCGAGACGGCTTCGCCAGAGGTCGTGCAGCTCGTCAAGCACGTTGTCATCAAGGGCCTCGAAACAGCCGCACCTGGTGGTCCTCTCCGGACGCCGGCGTGTCGGCAAGACCGAGCTGCTGGCCCACTCCGGTCGCGGCAAGCCAATCGCCTGCCTGGCGGCGGCGCACGCGCCAGTCCGGAGCGGTGCGTCGTGTTACTCTTACCGGTAAGAAGGAGGACAGCCGATGCGGATCACCTCGAAGGGGCAGGTGACGATCCCCCAGGCGGTACGGGAGCAGGCTGGCCTGCTACCCGAGACCGAGGTGGAGTTCGTCGTGGAGCGCGACGGGGTCCGGATCGTCAAGGCGCGCGCGGCGCGTCGACCGACCCGCGGCGCTCGGGCCGTCGAGCGCCTGCGGCGGGGCGCGGGGCACGTGTCGATGAGCACCGACGAGATCATGGCCCTGACCCGGGGGGAGGGGTGACCCCGGTCATCGTCGACGGCAACGTCCTGCTCGACGTCGTCACCGCTGACCCGACCTGGGGCGCGTGGTCGAGCCGGTCGCTCGAGCGGGCGGCGGACGAGTCGATCTTGGTCATCAACGCGCTCATCTACGCCGAGGTCTCGATCGGCTTCGCCTCGATCGAGGCGCTCGAGGAGGCGCTGCCACCCGACCTCTATCGCCGGGAGCATCTGCCGTACGAGGCCGCGTTCCTGGCCGGGAAAGCCTACCTGCGCTATCGCGAGGCCGGCGGGGCCAGGCGCTCGCCGCTCCCCGACTTCTACATCGGCGCCCATGCCGCGGTGGCTGGCTATCGACTCCTGACCCGCGATCAGACGCGCTATCGGACCTACTTCCCGACCCTCGAGCTGATCGCGCCGGACGCCTGAGCCGATCGGCGGCCGATCAACCGCCTGCCCGCCCCCGGAAGGGCGCGAGCCGACTCAGCTCGACGCTGAGTCTCGCGGCCGGCGGTGGACCCGATCGGAGTTGGCCAGCGCGGCTCTCTCGCAGACGGCCGTACCATCCTCGCGACGCTTCGCCTTGTACTGCCGGGTCGCATGCCGTTGCTGCCGGGTGCGACTCCGCCCTGGTTCCGCCGGACGGTCACGGAGGCCCAGCGCCTGGGCCGGTTCAGCGCGATGGACCTGGCTCGACAACTGGACCTGACGCCGCAGGCCGCGAACAACCGGCTGAAGCAGTTGTCCGCGAGTGGCGCCGTGGTCCGACAGCGGACGGTCCCGGCCGGTGGCGGCAAGGAGTTCGAGTGTCGAGCAGCCGTCGGCCGATGCTTCCATCGGCGAGCGCCACGGTGATTCTGCAGGCACCCAGGAGTGCCGGCACCGCCAACAGCGAGCTCTTCGTGGGCCCCCTCCGGGAGGCACCGACTTCTCGGTGTCGAGTGCCCAGGTGACCTGTACCTACGTCCCCAGCTACTGGCTGGTGGACTCCGACGGGGGCATCCTCACCTTCGGGGACGCCGGGTTCTACGGCTCCGAGGGCGGGCAACCCCTGAACCAGCCGATCGTGGACATGGCGGGACGGTGAGGGAAGGCGAGACTCCGAGCCGGTTTGTCTGGGCAAGCCCTCTCTCGCCCCGACACCGCAGCCCGCGTGCAGCGTTTCTGTCAGCGATTGACCCGCCGCGAGCCACCACAGGACGCTACTGGGCAGTCTCCTGCGAACGGAGTGCGGCCCTCCGCGGACGCGGTCACGGGGCGCCTCCGCGGCTCGTTGACGCGGATCGAGGAACGCCACGGGATGAGGTGACCCGGCGCACGCCGATCGCCCCATCGCGCCCGTCAGTCGACGAGGCGATCAGCCCGAGAGTTCAGCGCGTCACCTTGCCGGGTACGAACTTCTCCAGCACTTGGGAGACGAACTCGCCGACGTCCTTCGTGCCGCTGAAGCGCGACCCAAACGTGCCGCCGATCTTCACTTGCTCGTCACCCGAGGTGACGTGGAAGACGAACGCTCCAGGCTTGAACTTCCCGGGAGACTTCACCTCGACCGATTGCAGGTCCGAGTAGAGCACCTCGAACTGCTTGTGCTTCAAGAGGCGCCCCACCTTCTTCTCGCCGTCGTTGCTCAGCGGGGCAGCTTCAACGAAGTGGTCTTCCGTGTAGTCCTTGGAGCCGATGACCCGATCCTGCGTGAAGATGAGTCCGAACCCCTTCGTCACCCCGCTGAAAAGAGCCGCGCTGTGGATGACGAGCTGCACGTCCTGCCCCTCGGGCATCTCCGACATGAGCGCTCCCTTCGTCTCGTCCGCCTCGAGGGCGCTGGACCTCGTCAGCGGGAGCCTCGCCGACGGTCGGCCCGCCAACTTCCTCGGGGAGGGTACACCGATCACCTACGTGCCGCAGGTCGAGCGAGGTCTTCAGCTCGAACCGCATGAGCAGGCCCAGCGCATCGCGGGGATCGGCATGGACCGCGCCCTCGCCCACACGGCCCTCAAAGTCGCGAGCATCCAGGTCGACCCGGTCCTTCAGATGAACGAGACCGCTGCGCTCCTGGAGGCGATCGTTGTCGACGCGCGCCTCAATGGGCCGCCGCGAGATCTCGGGATCGTTGTTCAGGGCAAGGACGGGTCGTCGACCGGCCAATCCGACGCTGAAGAAGGTGGGAGATGACGGATCCGATCACGGCGGTGGCCTCGCTGACTACGGCATCGCAGGCTGGCCTGGGGCTCCTGCAGTTCCTCTGGTCGAAGGTAAAGCGGGCATAATCGAGGCCGCCACTTGGTCGCTGACACCTCATGCAGGACGCGGTCTCCCGCAACCGGGCAAGTTCCCGTCTTTCTCGAGGGAGCGGGCCAACCTGCAAATCGCGTCGGCCCATCCGCTGGACGCCACGCGCGGATCGTGATCGGCCTGATCCGACCCGCGAAAGTACCTGGGGCGGCCGTGACGTTCGGTCCCTGACCCCCCGCGGAGCCTCGTTCGAGAGTGACGCGGTGATGAACGGTCGCTCGCGCGTCGAGGTCGTGGGATGCCGCGCCTGACGCGCTCGGTGTTCCGCGATCTGGCCCTCTGGATGGCAGGCTTCGGCCTGCTCATCGGTCTCATCTTCCCGCCCTTCGTGTTGCTGCTCGGGGTCAGCAGCGCGACCGCCATCAGCCCGCGCTTCTACGCGGCATGTCTTTCCGCCGGTGTGCTCGTGGGTGGCGTGAACTGGGGGCTGGCCCGACTCGTGGTGGGCCGCCGCCTGCGGCTGCTCGCTGATCGCATGGGCGTCGTCGCCGGTGCCGTCCGTGAGGCCGCCTACACCGGCGACTGGCTCGACTGTGCAGCGGACCGGTGCCGCGTGGCGGTCGACTCCACCGATGAGATCGGGCAGAGCGCGGGCTCGTTCAACGCGCTCGTCCAGGCGCTCACCCGCGCCCACGAGGTGGAGGCCGCCGTGAGCCGCTTCGCCGCGACGCTGGCGTCCGAACTTGACCTCGAGCGGTTGCTTGGGGCGGCCCTCGAGCAGTTCCTGGCCGTCAGCGAGGCGGAGGCCGGGGCCGTGCTGGTAGTGTCCGAGGGGGAGGTCACCGTGCGCACCAGCCACGGGCTCCGGGAGCCCGGCGCGCTGGTCACCAACGATCACATCGAGCGAGCCCTGCGGTCGGGCGCCATGCAACTCGTCGACACGCCCGACGAGGTCCGCATCGACGCCCTGCTCACGAGCTTCCGACCACGCCAGGTCCTGGTCGTGCCGATCGCCTTCAAGTCGGTCGTGCTGGGCGTGCTGGTGCTCGCGGCGGGCACGGAGTTCCGTTCCGACGCGCGCCGTCTCGTGGAGCTGCTGCGGCCCACGTTCGGGCTCGCCCTCAACAACGCCCTGGTCCACGAACGGCTGCAGCGGTTGGCGGCGCTCGACCCGCTGACCGACCTGTACAACCGACGCTTCGGGCTCGAGCGCCTGCGCGAGGAGTTCAGCCGGGCGGTCCGTGCCGCGTCCCCGCTGGGGGTGCTGATGGTCGACATCGACCGCTTCAAGCGGGTGAACGACGCCTACGGCCACGTCGTCGGCGACCGCACCCTGC
>JAJYJR010000214.1 GCA_021789355.1 Chloroflexota bacterium
CAGGTCACGATCGTGTCGGGCGCGATGCCCCCGTCCACCTCCAGCCAGATCGGGCGGCCGGTCGCCTCGATCGCCGCCCGGGCGAGCCGCAGCTTGGGCTCCATGCTGGCAAGGTATGCCTGCCCGCCGAAGCCGGGGTTCACCGTCATGACCAGGACGAGGTCCACCAGGTCGAGCACGTTGACCACGGCCTCGACCGGCGTCGCGGGGTTGACGGCCACGCCGGCCCGGCCCCCCGACTCCGCCACGTGCATCAGGCTGCGGTGGAGGTTGTGGGTCGACTCGGCATGGACGATCACGCGCTCGCAGCCGGCCTGCACGCAGCGGGCGATCAGCACGTCCGGGTTGGCGACCATCAGCTGCGCCTCGAACGGCAGCGACGTATGGTGCCGGGCCGCGGCGATCACGTCCGGGCCGAACGTGAGGTTCGGCACGAAGCACGCGTCCATCACGTCCCACTGGATCCAGTCGACGCCGGCGGCCTCGAGCGTGGCCACCTCCTCGCCGAGCCGTGACAGGTCGGCCGGCAGGACCGAGGCCACGATACGGGGCCCGGGGGCCGCCGCACCGGGAGAGGACGTACGCCGCTCGTCGGGCTCCGGCATGTGCGCTCCTCCCTGGCTGGCGCGCGGGACGGTCGGTCCGCGCGCCGACAAGGGTACGGCTACTGCCCCATCGCGTGCACCTGGGGCACCACGCCGCGCCCCAGCAGCTCCAGGAGCCCCGGCTCGGACACGTTCCGGAGCGAGAAGATCGCGTGCTGCGAGCCGGCCTCGTGCCAGGCGCCGATCCGGTCGACCATCTCGGACGGGGAGACGGTCTCACCGCCGCCGTCCCGGCTCACGTGGAAGCCGTTGAGGTTGGACCGTTCGATCTCGTCGAAGGGCCGGCCCACCTCCTCGCAGCGCTCGCGGAGCACGGCGTACTTGTGCCGCAGGTTGTCGGCCCCGCCGAAGATGTTGGCCGCGTCCGCATACCGCGCGACCAGCCGGAGCGTCTTCTGCTCCCCGCCACCGCCGATCATGATCGGCGGGTGCGGCTTGTGGATGGCCTGCGGGCTGTTCAGCATCTGCTCCAGGTGGTAGTGGCGGCCGTGGAACGGTTCCTCCGTGCCGCGGTCGCCGGACCACATCGCGTGGACGATCTGCAGGGTCTCCTCGAGCATCTCGAAGCGCTGGCCCAGCGGCGGGAAGGGGAAGCCGAGCGCCTTCGATTCCTGCTCGTTCCACGCCGCGCCGATCCCGAGCCATGCGCGACCTCCGGACAGGACGTCCAGGGTCGTGGCCAGCTTGGCCCAGAGCCCGGCCTGCCGGTAATGGATGCCGCCCACCATCAGGCCGAGGGTGGCGCGCTTCGTCAGCGCCGCGGCGTAGGCGAGCGCGGACCAGCCCTCGAGCATCGGCTCCTCCGCCTGCCCCACGTTCGGGATCTGGAAGAAATGGTCCATCACCCAGATCGAGTCGAAGCCGGCCTCGTCGGCGGCGCGGACGACGCGCGTGAAGGTGGGGCCGATCTCGGCGTCACCGCCCGGCCAGGTGAACCTGGGGATCTGCAGTCCGATCTTCATGGCCGGCAGGGTACCGCGGATGCCGGACTCGGTCCCTCGCCTGCATCGGCGGCGCGGGCGCACGGACCCGTCATGTGAACAGGTCGAACGACTCCGGCATGACGACGTCACGGACGATGGATCCGTCGCCCGCCGGGAGGGGGGCGCCTCGGACCAGCACGATGGGCCGGCGCGACGTCTTCCCCGAGGCCAGCTCGGCCGCCGCGCAGATCTCGTCGGCGACGGCCACGACCGTCGCGTGCATCTCGCGGCCGCCGGTGTCCTCCAGGCCGCGGTAGTCGGCCAGCGGCGCGAAGCCGGAGACGCCCAGCGCGACATCCGTGATGCCCCAGCGCCAGGGGCGGCCGAACGAGTCGGCCACGATCACGGCCAGGTCGATCCCCAGCAGGGCGGCCAGCCCGGCCCGGATGCCGGCCGCCGAGGCGTCGGGGTCGACCGGGAGCAGCGTGACCAGGTCAGGCGCGTCCGTGTTGGAGGCGTCCACCCCGGCGTTCGCGCAGACGAAGCCGTGCCGCGTACGAGAGACGATCACGCCGCGGTCCATGCGGACCACCCGCGCCGACTCGCGCAGCACCACCTCGACCTGGCGCGGGTCCCGACTCCAGCGCTCCGCGAACGCGACGGCCTCGGGCCGGGGCGTCACGGTGCGCAGGTCGACCACCCGGCCCTCCGCCTTCGAGACGACTTTCTGGGTCACCACCAGCACGTCCCCCGCACGGGGCGCCAGGTCCGGGTCCTGCGCGACCCCCGCACGGAAGGCATCCGCGATCAGCGCCGCCAGGTCGTCGCCGGCCCGGACATCCGGGAGCGGCGGAAGCGGGATCGCCAGGAGCCGGCCCGTGACCTCGCCCGGCGTGGCGCCGGGGGGCGGGCCTCCGGCGCCGGGAGCCGGGGGTGTCGCGCCGCCTCCCAGGTCCGGCGCCCCCGTTTGCGGCCGCCCGGCCGCGGACGGACCGGTCACGGTGCCGACCACGCGCCCGCCAGGCCACTTGCCGCGCCGATGGCCTGCAGATCGGCGAGGCGCGCAGGATCGAGGCGCTCGACGTCGGCGGGCGTGTCGAGATCGAAGCCGAGGACCGGATCCTCCACCAGCTGCACGCTCGCGTTCGCGGCGCGCGCAGCCTCCAGGTGCGCACGCAGGCTCTCGGTACCGAACGCCGGCTCGATGGCGTCCGGAGGGGAGAGCAGGAGCGCGTTGGTGCCGCTCCGGGCGTCGGCCGGGACGACGGCCACGAGCGGTGCGCCGCCACCCGCCGCGAGGGCGGCATCCGCCGCTTCCCGGAGGCGCTCGAGCGCCTCGCCCTCGAGGAGCGGGAGGTCCCCGGGCAGCACGAGCAGCGCCGTGGCGCCGCCGGCCATCACGTCGTCGCGTCCGAGCCGGATCCCGTCGTTGAGGTCGCCGGCACGCTGGCGAAGCGTCCGGGCCCCCGCCGCGGCTGCGATCGACAGCAGCGCCCGGTCCGGGCTCACCACCAGGACCTCCGCGGCTCCGCCCCACGCCAGCAGCGTCCCGAGGACGTGGCGCAGCATGCCGACGATCAGTTCCTCGCGCTCCTCGGCGTCCAGCGCGGCCCCCAGGCGCGTCTTGCCGCCCTCCAGGGTTCGCAGCGGCACGACGACGTGGAGTCGCGACAGGTCCGCTCGCCGCGCGTCGCCCATGCCGGCGTCCACGCGCTCAGCCGAGCACCGCGTCCGCGAGCCGGTCGACCTGGTCCGGCTCGGGCAGCGTCGGAAACGCGATCACCTCGTCGACGCCCATGTCCCCGTATCCGCGCACCATGGCACGTACGGCGTCCGAGGTCCTCGGCAGCCCCGCCACCAGGGCCGGCCCCCGCTGCGGCCCGTAGTAGTCGACCACGAAGTCGGCGGCCCGGGGGTCGTCGGGATCGTCGCCGGCGGCGAAGTAGGTGAGCACCGAGATCCAGGGCTCGCCGTCCCGGCCCGCGTCGTGCCAGGCGGTCCGGACCCGCTCGATCAGCCCCGGCAGTGCGCCGCCCGCGCTGCTGCTGGCCGTCCAGCCCGCTCCCCAGCGCACCGTGCGCCGGATCGACGCGTCGGACGTTCCGCCGAAGAGGAGCCGGGGGCGTCCGCCCCCGCCGATCACTGGCGCGCTGGTCCGTGTCGTCCCCGGAGGGGGATCGCCGCGCCACACGCGGTCCATCGCCTCCAGCGCCAGGTCCCAGTCCCGTCCGCGAGAATGGAAGTCGCGGCCCACCACCGCGAAGTCGTCGGGACGTGCGCCGACTCCGAGCCCCAGCGTGAAGCGGCCACCGGAAAGGTGGGCCAGGCTTGCCGCCTGCTTCGCGAGCAGCACCGGGTCGCGCGTCGGCCCGAGCAGCACGTCGGTCATCAGGCCGATCGTGCGGGTCGCCCCGGCGGCGGCCGCCAGCGCGGTGAGCGGTTCGTAGTTGGGGTACGCGATCCGGTCGATCACGCCGAGCGTGCCGAAGCCACGCCGCTCGGCCCGCCGCGCCCACTCGAGGACGACGTCGCCCGGCACCCCGGGGATGACCGTCGGCAGCCCGATCCCGATGCGCATCTCAGCTCTCCAGCTCGGTGTCCGGACCGCGCCGAAGCTCGGCGGCGAACCCCAGCACCTCGCCGGCCAACCGTGCCCGGTCCGCATCGTCCTGCATGACGGCCGAGGTCGCCAGCGCGCGGATGCCCAGCGCCTCGATGGAGGCCGCCTGCGCCTCGTCCGCCCGATCGATCAGCAAGCCGTCGAGCAGCCCGGGGTACCGGTCGGCGTAGTGACGGGCCACCCCGAGTGCGCTGGACTCGCCGCCCAGCGTCTCGAGCATGCGGTCCGCCGGACCCTTCAGGGCGACGCCCGCCACGATCGGGCTCACACCGACAACGGGGGCCGCCGCGGCGATCAGCGCCGCCGCCATGCCGGGGAGCGACAGGATCGTCCCGATGCTGACGAACGGGTTGGACGGCGCGATCACGAGCGCCTCCGCAGCGTCCACCGAGGACAGCACGCGCTCCGTCGGCCGGGCGTCCTCGATCCCTTCGAACCGGACTTCCAGCGCGTCGTCGGCATGCCGGCGCGCCACGAACCACTCCTGGAAGTCGAGCCACCCGCCGGCCGTCCGCACGCGGGTGCGCACGGGCCGGTCGCTCATGGGCAGGATCCGGGCCCGGACGCCCAGCGCCTGCGCCAGCTCGCCCGTCACGTCGGTCGGCGTCGCCCCGCCGCGGAGCCGCGTGGTGCGCACGAGGTGCGTGGCCAGGTCGCGGTCGCCCAGGCGGAACCAGGTCGGCGCCCCGTACCTTCCGAGCATCTCGTGCGCCGACCATGTCTCGTCGCGCAACCCCCAGCCGGTCTCCGGGTTGGCCAGCCCCGCCAGCGTGTAGAGCACCGTGTCGACGTCGGGCGAGACCACGAGGCCGTGCAGTTCGAGGTCGTCACCGGTGTTGACGATGACGGTCAAGTCGACGCCGGGGAGCATCGACAGCCCGTGCGCGAGTTTGGCGCCCCCCACGCCGCCCGCCAGCACAGTCACGCGGGTAGGGGAGTGTGAGGGGTCCCCGGGAGTGGCCCCGGAGAGGGGTGGCCGGCGGGTCGTGCCGCCCGGGCGGAGCGGAAAGGGCGGCCGACCTCCGGACAGGACCCCTCGCTCTCCAGGGCCCTCGCCACGTACAGGCTGTCTCATGGCGTCAGCCCGGGCAGCACCTCGCGCCCGAACGCGTCGATCCACTCGCGCTGGTTGCGGCCCACGTTGTGCAGGTAGATCTTCGTGAAGCCCATGTCGAGGTAGCGCTGGATCTCGCGCCGGTGGGCCTCCAGGTCGTCGGAGATCAGCATCCGTCCCCTGAAGTCGTCGATCCGCACGAGCCCGGCGATCGCCTCGAGGACCTGCGGCGTGCGGATGTCCTGCTTGGCGAACTTCATGCCCCCGTTGGGCCACTCCTCCAGCGCGTTGCGCTCGGCCTCCGACTGCGTCGGTGCCCAGGACAGGTGAAGCTGCAGGATCCGGGGCATCGTGGCGGGGTCCTTCCCCGCCTCCCGCGCCCCCTTGTCGAAGCGCGCGAAGACGGTGTCGATCTTCTCGTCCGCCGCCCCGACCGTGATGATGCCGTCGCACAGGCGCCCCGTCTTCTCGGCGGTGACGGGCCCCGCGGTCGCCACGTAGATCGGCGGGGGCGTCTGCGGCATGGTCCAGAGACGCATGGTCTCCATGCGGAAGTGCTCGCCGCGGTGCTTGACGTCCTTGCCGGTGAACAGCTTCTGGATGATCTCGAGCGCCTCGAACATGCGCGCGATCCGCTCCGCGATCTCGGGCCAGTACGGCGCCACGACGTGCTCGTTGAGCGCCTCGCCGGACCCGATCCCCAGCCAGAAGCGACCGGGGTACATGGTCGCCATGGTCGCCGCGGCCTGGGCCACGATCGCCGGGTGCATGCGGAACGATGGACAGGTCACGCCCGGCCCGATGTCGCCCCGCGTGTGTTCGGCGGCCGCGGTCATGTAGGACCACACGAACGCCGCGTTGCCCTGGCGCGGGATCCACGGCTGGACGTGGTCGGCGGCCATGATCCCGTCGAACCCCGCGGCCTCGGCGGCGACGGACCAGTCGACCAGGTCCCGGGGCGCGAACTGCTCGAGCATGGCCGCGTAGCCGATGCGTGGCTGACCCATCTCCGATCACTCCTCCAGGTGCGCCGCCACGAGGGCCGGCGACAGCACGAACGACACGCGCACCTGCTCCCGGAACGCGCGGATCTGCTCTTCGGCGGCGGCCGGGTCGCCGGCATGGTAGCGGCGGGCCATCGCCGCGATGTCGGCCTGCGCGCGCTCCTGGTCGTCGATCACCTCGACCTCGCCGCGGAGCGAGATCCAGCGGTACGCATCCGCGACCGCCACGCTCACCCGCGGATCCCGCCGGAGGTTGTCGGGCCAGCGGCGCCCCACCCGCGAGTTCAGCACGATCGCATCGCCGTGTAGCAGGTACCAGGCCACGGCCTGGTGGACCGCGCCGTCCGGGTCCAACGTCGCGACCACCGCGAAGTGGCCCGGCTCCGCCAGGAACCGCCGCACGCCCTCCCGGATCGCACGGTTCGACGGGGTCGAGGTCATGCTACGGCGCGAGCTTCGCCAGGTCGCTGATGTTGACCAGCCCGTACCGCTGCGCGGTCTGCTTCGTGACCGCGAACCCGTTCTCGTCGGTCGCGGGGGCGTAGGCCAGCACGGACTCGCCCTTCGGCGCAAGCAGCCCGGCCAGTACCTTCGACGTCTTGGCCGGGTCGGTGGTCGCGAGGCCGGTGCCCTTGTCCAGGTACTCCGTGAGCGTTGCGAGGTACTCCGGGTAGAGGTCGATCTGGCCGCTCTGAATGGCCGGCTGGACCACCTCGCGGCTGCCCAGGTTGAACTTGCGGGTCACGGTGTAGCCGTTCGCCTCGAGCTGCTGGGCGTAGAGCTCGGCGAGGACGAGCTGCTCGGAGAAGTTGGTGGAGCCCACCACCACGGTGCCCTTGCTGGTGCCGCCGGTCGGCACGAAGCCCTGCTGCTGGAGCCAGGCCCGGGCCACGTCGGCGGGGTCCGTCTTGTCGACGGTCACCTGCTTGTTGAGCGAGGTCAGCTGCGCCTGGGTCAGCTTGGCCGAGACCTGGTTGAGCAGCGTCGCGATGTCCGGGTGCGCCTGTAGCACCGCCGTCCGGATGACGGGCGCGATGTTGTCGGACGCCTGGAGGTGCTTGTCGTCGTTGAGCAGGACGAACCCGTCGACCTGGATGCTCGGGTCCGAGGTGAACAGGAGCCCCACCTGCACCTTGCCGGTCTGCAGCGCCGCGACCGTGAGTGGCCCGCCCGCATCGAGCGGCAGGAACGACTTGAAAGCCAGGCCATACACCTTCTGGAGCCCGACCAGGCAGAACGGGCGCTGCGGGCACTCGGGCGGGCCCCCGAGGACGAGCCGGCTGGCGATCGAGTCCGCCGACGCGGACGGTGCCGCGGGGGACGCGGCACCCGATGCAGGGGCCGACACGACTGCCGAGGTGGCGGGTGCGCTGGTCTGGCTGGATGGCTGGGCGACCGGCGCCGCGCTGGCGGCCGGGGTGCGGCCCCCTCCCGTCCCGCAGGCGCTCGCAAGCACCAGCGCAGATGCCCCAAGAGCCAGCATGCGGTGGAACCGCACTGGGTACCCCCCTTTCATGCAGGTCCGTCTGGCTGGGTTGCCCGACGGAACCCGGATTCTACGCCCGGACCCCGGGCGGGCGGTCGCGGCTCCCGCGTGCGCCGCCGTGTGGAGCGCCGTTCAGGCGGCGGGCGAGCCGGCCGGGACCGTCTCCTGGCGCCGGTGCGCCCGGGCCGCACCATGCGGCGCGGTCGCCCGGGCGAGGAGCCCGAACGCGGCGTCGGTGGCGATCGAGAGGAGCGCGACCAGCGTGGCCCCCGCCACCATCTTCGGGGTGTCCTGGGTCGCGAACCCGTCGTATATGTAGCGGCCCAGCCCTCCGCCTCCGGCCACCGCGCCCAGCGTGTACGTGGCCACGACCTGCACCGCCGCCAGGCGCGCGCCGGTGAGGATCACCGGCAGCGCGAGCGGCAGCTCCACGCGCACCAGCACCTGGGCACCGCTCATGCCCATCCCGCGGGCCGCCTCGACCAGGTCCGGGTCGACCGCGCGCATCCCGGCGTAGGCGTTGGTGATCATCGGCGGGATGGCGAGCAGCACCATCGCGCCGAGGATGGGCCACGTGCTGAAGTCCAGGCGCAGGTCGACGGCGATCGGGATCAGCATCAGGAGGAGCGCGAACGAGGGGAGGGCACGCCCCAGGTTGGCCACGCTGCTCACGATGAACGCGCCCCGGCCGGTGTGCCCCACGGCCAGGCCGACCGGCAGCGCGACCGCCGCCGCCGCGACCACCGAGAGTCCCGAGGCCTCGACATGCTCGAGCACGCGCACCGGGATCCCGTCGGCGCCCTGCCAGTGCATCGGGTCCGTGAACCAGGCAAGGACCTGGAGCAGGAGCTGCATCGGGTCAGCTCCCGCCGCCGTGCGCGCGCGCCCACGGCGTGAGCGCACGCTGCGCGAGCAGCAGCGCGGCGTCGGCGAGCACGGCGAGGGCAACGGACAGGATCGCGCCGACGTAGATCTGCGTGGGGAGGAGGTTGATGAACCCGGCGAGCATCAGCTGCCCCAGGCCACCCTGCCCGATCAGCGCCGTGACCGTGACGAGCCCGATCGTGGTCACGGTGGCGATCCGGACGCCGGCCATGATCACCGGGAGGGCGATGGGCAGCTCCACCCGCAGCAGACGCTGGAGGCGCGTCAGGCCCATCCCGTCGGCCGCCTCCAGCACCTCCGCCGGGACGCCGTCGAGGCCGGCCAGGATGTTGCGGACCAGGATCAGCAGGGTGTACCCGACCAGGCCGATCTCCGAGGTGAGCGTGGACAGGCCGGTGACTGGGATGAGGAGCACGAACAGCGCCAGGCTGGGGATCGTGTAGACCACGCCCGCGGCCCAGGTGATGGGGGCCTCCGCGCGGCGGTACCGGTGGGCGGTCAGAGCCAGCGCAAACGAGATCGCCAGGCCGGCGG
>JAJYJR010000215.1 GCA_021789355.1 Chloroflexota bacterium
ATCCACTCGGCCCCGGTCCGTTGCTCCGGGCCGACCGCTCCTGGACCCTGGCGCGATCCCTCGCCAATTCCGACGGAAATCGTCGGATTTGAGTCTAGTGGCTCGACGGGGGCACGTCAACGGAGTGGCGGGGGTAGTAGGTGGGGGCGTCGGAAGTCGCCGCTGGCCGACCAACAGCTCAAGACCCCAAGGAGGGCGCCGGATGTCGGCGCACATGGGCACAGACTCGGCGCCCACGGCGGATGATGGTGAGAGTCGAACCAGTCAACTTCCTGCGCACACGCACCCGCGAGAGCGCGGTCAGCGCCGTTACAGCCGCCGCTGTCTGAGCGAGTCGAACAGCCTTGGCAGATCCCAGACCGTCGCGATCCCTCGCGGCGTGGGCACTCCAGCTTCGACCAGGAGCACGGCTCGGAGGATGCGTCCGGAGCGCATTGCGGCCTGGAATAGCTCCAGCGCGTCAGCGACGGTGGCCTCCGGATGGAGCGGCTCCCAGTACGGATCCTTGTCCCACGCGACGACGGCTCCCACTGTGGCGTTCGACGCAGCTGTCCCCTCGCGTGCGCAGGCTGTCAGCCAATGGGCAACCGCCTCAGATGTCAGCATGCCAGTGATGCCCTGATCGTCCAACACAGGCAACTGGGAGAAGTCGACGCGTGCCATCTGGGCCGCGGCCTCGATCGCCTTGTCGTGCGAGCGACAACATTCGACAGAACCGCCGACCACTGCGGTCATCAACGGCGGGTTCACGATGGCATTGCGAATGAACTCGATGTCGCGGACCGCGTCGGGGCGCGGATCGGCGATGGGAGCGTTACCCCGCATTGGCCAGTGCACGATGGCGTTGCGCAGGAAGCCAAACCGCGTCAACTGGTCCTCATATAGCCGGACTCCTGCGCTGAGCCCCCGCGCCTTCTTGAGGGACCGTTCGTACCCCGCACCGATCCCAAGCCCGGCAAGTGTCGCGAGGTACTCCTCGATGTCGCGGAATGCATTCAGGAAGCGATCAGCACGTAGAGCGCTCGCGCCGCGAGGGTGATGTGTGCGGGAGGGTGCGGCTGGCTCGTCCACCGTCCAGGCCGCCTACTCGCCGACGAAGGCGTAGATCAGCTCTTTGATCTCGCCCGGGATCTCGCGTTCGAGCATCAGGCTGGCGATCGTCCGACCGTCGTCGACAACGTCGTAGGTCCGATTGAGGTACCGACTAGCCATGGTGCGGAGCGTGGCCTTGGACGGCTGCTCTGAGAACACGCTACGAACAGCCGTCTCATCGGCTGAGCCGAGGGTGCCGCGGCGCAGCAGCCATCCAACCACGGCGTCTGGGCTGTAGTAGGCCTCGATCTCAGTCCGACGAAGGAGCTGCACCGGCACGCCATGGCGAGCTTCGATTTCGAGTTTCGATCTTGCGGTGTCTGGGCCGTTGTCGAGCACGACGCGCACGTCCGTCCCTGCGTACACAAGATCGAGCAGTCGGCTGACCTGGGCGGCACCCCCGTGGCCGCCCGATGGTACAAGCTCGACGCCCGCCCCCGAGAGCGAAGCGCCCAACGTGTCGGACCAGGCAAGGAACGCCGCGCGGTCCGAGTCACCCTCGACGACGATGATCCGACGCGCCAGCAGCACGTCGGAGGGACGGACGTCGAGCGTGCTGGCGATCTCGCGCGGCTCGTTCGCCGGCATAACCTCGTGCTCCTGCCAGCGCCGTCCGGCGCGGTCCGGGCCCACGCGTGACCTCACGATCCGCCAGCCTGCGGGATCGCTCGAGCGGATGAAGATGGGTGAGTGGCTCACGACCACCATTTGGACACCGTACGTGGGCAACTCGCGGAGCAGGGCCGCGACGCGGCGTTGGGCCGCCGGGTCGAGGCCCACCTCGGGCTCCTCGAGCAGCAGCAGCGCGAACCGATCGGCGGGCCAGATGGCCGGATCGCGGTACAGCTCGAACGCCGCCAGCAGCGCCAGGCGCTGGGCGCCCGCCCCGAGTTCGCCGATCGGGGTCTCGCGAGGCACCGCCTCACCGGGGCTTAAAGCGGCCGGCTGCACCGCGACAGTGAGTTCGCCGATCGTGCTGCGGAGCAGGTCCCGCCACCACGTGTATTGCCACCCTGGGTCCATGTGCTCCGACATCTGCCACATCAGCAGCCGCCACACTCCCGCAGACGAGGTGGTTGCCGTGGCACCGGTGTATGCCTGCATGGCGGCCCTGAAGGCGCCCCGCACCCGCACGTCAGCGTCCACAGCCGCCATCCGGAGCGGGGCGAGCGCGTCCCACAACGCCCGGAGCGCGGGTGGCCGCAGCTCAAGCGAGCTGCCCTGACCCACGCTGATGTGCTCGTACACTTCTTGCCGCGGGTCGCTCGGCGGCGGTGCCGCCGGAGCCACCTGGGCGATTCGCTGGAGGGCGGCCTCCGCGAGCAGGTCGCCCAGAAGCTGCGAAATCGACGGCAGCGGCGCTTCCGGCCCAGGAAGCGTGACGATGTTCCGCTCCGACGGGAAGCTGGTGGGCAGTGGGACCGGCAGGGGCCACCAGCCGGTCATCCAGAGAACCAGCATGTTCTTCCAGCTGAACCAGATCTGACCGCCAGCGCGACGGCGTACACCGGCGGGCAGGAACGTGCCGGAGAACTCGAACTTGATGGTCATCGGGGCCTCATCGGCCGGGGCCTCATCGGCCGGGGCTTCATCGGCTCGCTGCTCCTCGCCTTCGATCGGGGCGTGTAGCCATTCATCCCAGTCATCGGGAGGGTTATCCAGCAGGTTGGCGAAGGCCTCGCCAACCTCGGAAGTCTCGTCGATGACCAGGCACCGGCCTGACACCTCCGGTGACCGTCCGAATATCGCACCGAAGCGGAGCCTGCCGTCGCTGGTCACCGGGCCCCAGCGCTGCGTCTCCTCCTCGGTCAAGTCGCCAAACTCTCCGAGGACCCAAGCCTCATCGTCCGGGTCATCGTCAAGGTCGATTTCGTCATCCGGAAGCGGCGGCGGCGGCCAGGCGCCCTGCGCTCTCTCGGCAGGACGGCTCAGGAGCTTGGCCCATTCGTACGGCGTCCCGAAGCGATCGCGGTCGCCGAAGAGCGTGCGGATCGCCTCGATCAGTGTGCTCTTCCCGCTGTTGTTGGAGCCGAGGAGGAGCGTTGCCCCGGGTGCCAGCTCGATGGTCTCATCGAGGAAGCAGCCGAACCGGTGCAAGGTCACTCGTTCGAGGCGCATCCCACGCTCCTCTGTCCACCCCTAGTATGTGTGGCTCCCTGCCAGCAGCAACTCGCCTAGCGTAGCGCTGGCTGCGTGACTAGGTCCTGTGGCCGCCGGCGTCTTCGGGGATGCGCCGGCGTCACCTCTCTACCTTCGCCGCCGTTGCCTCGGCAGGTGGAGCTGCACGATCCGAGCCGCGTTCCGGCTCTCGCGCCGCCGAGGACGAGGATCGTCGAGAGGTCCATCAGGCGGTGACCTCGGCCCGCGCCTGCAGCACCTCCCACCACATGGGGTGCGGCACCACCAGCCCCTTCTTGATCTGCCGGCAGTAGGCCGGTGAGAGCCCGGTCCTCGCGCCAGTTCCGCGGCTGGCAGGACCTCCGGCAGCGCCCGACGAGCGGCTCCTGCCTCAGCTAGCTCGGCGCGGTGAGGCGCAACACTCTGCCTTCGCCGCAGCCCGAGCAGCCGTGCGCCGCGATCTCGATACACGGCCGACTGCAGTCCGGGCAGAGGTTCGAGCGACCCTCGGAGGCGAGCGGGGCGAATCTCAGTTCACATCGCTTGCACTCGAAGAGCGGCCCAAGCTCGGCCACCTGGTCGTCCGCGTACTCGTCGCCGCACTCCTCGCAGCGGTAGGTCGGCACGCGGGTGGCGGTTCGGAGCGTCTTCGCGGCGGCAGCACCAGCTCGGTGCTGCTCAGCATGCACGGGGCAGCGGATCGCGGACCCTCGACCTCCCGTCTTCTCGACGGGCTCGCCACACTCAATGCACAGGCCGGCGGCTCGCCAACTGGCAGCGCGTTCGGCTGCCGCATATGTGGCCGGATCCTCGGGCACGTCGACGTAGAGCGAAATGTTGGGGCTGCGGCGCCCGGGTGCCACGTATGCCCACGCACGAGCTGTCGCGAGTACTCGCCGGCCCTTGCGGTTCTGCTCATCGATGAATGGGCGCCAAACGGCCGCGCTCTTCTTCGGCAGGCGGCCGATCGGCACGCCGTTCAAGAGGACAGCCACGACACCGGTGCCGTCCCGGTCGATCGATTCGTGCGACAGTTCGACCTGCGCCTCCTTCGCCGTGGTCTTCGGGCCCGGCCGTAGCCAACGCGACAGCACGTCGAGGTGCTCGCTGGTCCAGTCCACCTGTAGCCGTCCTCGCGGCGCCGCAATCCAGGACGTCTCCCGGGCAGTTGAAGCGTCGGATGCTGGTGCACCCGAGCCACGGACCACCCGCCGCAGGAACCCCACTACCATGACCTCACGGCGTTTCAGTCTATCCGGCCGGTCCACGCGGTCAGGCGACCGGAAGCTCGGTGGACCTGGGCGAGTACCCTGCGCCTGTGACCCTTCGCGAGCAGATCCGCGCCGACTGGCTTGCCGCCCTGGCCGGCGCCATCGCCGATCCGAGCTTCACCTTGCTAGAGGCTTTCCTTGAGCAGGAACGCGCCGACGGCGAGGTCTACCCTCCGCGCGATCAGGTCTTCGAGGCGCTTCGGCTCACGCCTCCCGGCTCGGTGCGCGCCGTCATCGTCGGGCAGGATCCCTACCCGGGCAGGGGTCAAGCGCACGGTCTTGCCTTCTCCGTGCCGGCCGGGGTCAAGAAACCACCGTCCCTCCGGAACATCCTGAAGGAGTTGGAGCGCGATCTCGGGTACCCCGACCCACCGAGTGGCTCGCTCGTCCCTTGGGCGGAACACGGCGTGCTGCTGCTCAACACGGTCCTCACCGTGCGTGCCGGGGTGGCCGGGTCGCATGCGGGCCGCGGCTGGGAGCGCTTCACCGACGCGGTCATCCGAGCCGTCGATGCGAAGCCGGGGCCCGTGGCCTTTCTGCTGTGGGGCCGCCGGGCCCAGCAGAAGGCCCGGCTCATCCACGCGCCGCACGTCGTGATCGCCGCTCCGCATCCATCACGGGCGGCGCGGTGGGGGTTCCGCGGCTGCGCACCTTTCAGCCGGGCCAACGCCGCGCTCATCGACCTGGGCTGCTCGCCAATTGACTGGAGCCTGGCCCCGGCGGCTCAGCCCTGGGCAGCCAGATCTCCCCGTCATCGCCGGGCACTCGGCGTCGCGTGCCTCGCGCGTAGTCCAGGGCCACGACGGCTGCGCACACCGCGTCGCGCTCGTCGTCTGTCCCCGCGTTGAATGGCCCGAGCCGCCGCTCGAGCACCGCTTGGCGCTCTCGCTTGCTCGTCGCGGCGAGTGCGCGATACGCGGCGGCCGGATAGGTCTCGATAACCGGGATCCCAATCTCCCTCAGCGCCCGGGCGAGGTACATCCCGCGGAACGCGATGGCCGCGATCATCACCATCGACATGCCCTTGGCCTGCCGGTCCACGTCCCGCTGCAGGTAGGCGGGATCCTCGGGGCGGCAGCGCGGACAACCGGGCTCGACGCACCTGACGCTGTGCGGGAGGGAGAGCGGCGCATCGATAGCGACTACAAGAGGCCGCCGCTCGATGATCCAGTCCAGCAGCGTCCGGTCCGGGTGGCGCTCGTACGGGAAGGGGTGGACCTCCAGCAACTGGGCTGGGTCATCCAGGGAAAGCTGCGCCGCGGCCGTGCGCCCCTTTGTGGCCCGCGACACGCCCGAGAGATCGATCCCGACGACCGAGTCCACGCGCCTCCGATCGGCGAGGACTCTAATCGAGGGTGATTACTCTTGTCTAGCCGCCCCTCTTGCGCTTGTACGGGTCCTTCGCCCGCCGGCCAGGCTCTCGCGATCGGCACGCTGGACCAGGAGGCCCTCCCGTGAGGGATCGCCGAGTCGTCGAGCACTGCGCTTTGGCAGACATTCACGGCGGGCAAGACGGGACTCCTCGACACGGTCGCGCTCTACGGATGCGTGAATGGAGGCGCCCCTGGTTCCACCTGGAACGTCGCCATCCAGGCGACCAGCGGGGGCAGTCCGAGCGGGCCGGACCTCGCGACCGGCTCGGCCGCAGCGGCCGCCTACCCCGGCGGATGGACCGACATCACGTTCTGTGCTCCGACCTCGGTCTCGTCGGGCACGATGTACGCGATAGTCGTCTCGGGGCCGACACCATTCTGGTACGAAGCCGCGGCACTGTACGCAGGCGGTAGTTCGAACTTCTCGTCTTGGGCGCAGCTTTCCAGACGTACGTGACGCCGGTCGGCGTGACGCTTGCGTCCATCTCGCACACCGAGGGAACGGCCTTCAACGGAACCGTTGCCACCTTCACCGCCGTCGACATGAGCCTGACCGCATCCGACTTCACTGCGACGATCGACTGGGGCGACGGTACGCAGTCAACTGGCGTCATCACTGGTAGTGCGGGCAGCTTCACGGTCAGCGCGCCGCACACGTATGCCTACGAGGATCCGTACACCGTCTCCGTGTCGGTGACGGAGACGGGCTATTCACCGGTCTCGGCGAGCGAGACCGTCAGCGCCACGGAGGCTGACTCGCTGACTGCGGTGCCGGACCACACGACACGGGTCGAGGGCGAGCTGTCCACCATCGGTGCCGGCTTCATGGACACCAACGTGCGCGCCACGGCCGGGGACTTCACGGCGACGATCCACTGGGGCGACGGGACGACGAGCGCCGGGACCGTCTCGGGCGGCAACGGCAGGTTCGGCGTCTCCGGGAGCCACGCATACGCCGAGGAGGGTCTCTACTTCGCGGGCATCGTGGTGACCGACGCCGCGCCCGGGTCGGCGACCGTCAGGTCCCGTCATCGATCACCGTCACGGACGCCCCCCCTCGCGGCCGCGGGGACGACGCTCGTCGCCACGATCGGACAGCCCCTGAGCGCCACCGTGGCCACCTTCACCCACGCGAACCCGGCCGGGGTCGCGTCGGACTACACGGCCACCATCGACTGGGGTGACGGCGTGACGACCGCGGGAACGATCAGCGCGAACGGCAGCGGCTTCGGCGTGACCGGCACGCACACGTACCGCTCCCCTGGCGCGGAGACAGCCACGGTGGCGATCCACGACGAGGGAGGCGCCGGCGCCACGGCGAGCACCGCGGTGGCGGTCGCGGCTCCTCCGCCTCCAGCGGCCATCACCCTCACCCTGACGAAGGGCGTGTCCGCGTCCCAGTCGGGTCCCTTCTCCACGTCCCTATCGGCCGCCACCGGATCCACCGTGTGATACCAGCTGACCCTGACCAACACGAGCCAGAGCGCGCTCGTGGGGCTGACGCTGACCGACTCGGCGACAGGCAACGGCCTGCCCGCGTCGTGTCCCGCACTCCCCAGTCCGTTCACTGTCGAGGCGACGTACAGCTGTACGTACAGCGGCACCGTCGCATCCGGTACGACGACGAACACCGCCACCGCCAGCTTCGGGCTGACGAAGATCACTGCCTCGGCGATCGTCACCAGCACCGCTGCCTCTGGCAGCGGCGGCACGATCGCCTCGATCCCCACGCTTACCGATGCGATCGCGCCAGGGGTGGACCGCGGCACGACGGGCTTCACGATCTCGAGCGTCGTCCTCTCGGCGCCGGGCTACGTGACGTACCTCGTGCGGCTCGATCCGTCGTATGCCGGACGGCACCTGGCGATCTACACCGAGACCAAGGGCGGCACCTGGACGTACGTGACGGGCCGGGTCGTGGCCGCCGACGGCACCGTCCACTACTACGCGAAGATCGACGCGTGGACCGGCTTCTGGGCGAAGCGCGGGACGGCGGCCACCCACGGATGGGTCGCGACAGTGCGCTGATCGGCGGTGGTCCGCTCGAGGGTGGGGGGCCGCCGGCGACGGCGGCCCCCCACCCTGTCCGGCCTCTCGTCTGCAGCCGCTCCCACCACACCGGGTGCGGCACCACCGGTCCCGGACCGTGTGCGTCGAGGAGGTTACGGGTCATCCTCGTGCCAGCCAAGGGGCTGGCACGAGGCAACTTCAAGACCCGCCAACTACTACCCCGTCAACGGAGTGCAGCGCTCGCAGCGAATCTACCGCACGGGACCGGGCATGCCTCATGACGCAGCGATGCAGGTAGTCAGGAACAACCTGGCCGCTCAGTTGGGGAACCAAGACATCCTGAACGCGCTGCGCAGTGTTGACAACATGGAGGGATCATGGAACGACGTGTACGACCAGACTCCGAGCCCGCTCCCCGGAGGCAGAGCGCAATAGGTACGGCTCAGACACAGGAGGTGGACGCATGCCGGGTGTCCGCGGCCGGCTCTGGCACACGATACACGCGAGGAATGACGATCAGCTAGGTCGACGCGATCCCCTGGACGCCGATCGACCGGTGCCGCCCAACCTGCCGCCGGCAGCGGCGAGCGACCCGTGCAGGCCGGATCTCGAGAACCGCGACCCTGCGCTGGCCCCGCTCCTCGACCGGCAGGCCTGGATCGAGGCTAACCTTCCCTGGCGGGCACTGTCCTGCGGACACCGCCACCGGGTGCCCCTGGATCGCCGGGATGAGCACTGGGGCGCGGGGATCGTGGGGCGCACCTACCGGGTGACGGCCGATCTCCCGGTGCACCGTGCCCTGGACGGCCGCGACGAGAATCCTCGGACTACGATCCCCGCCGGCTCCCGGATCCGCTGCGACGCGTGGAGCGGCTATTCCCGCGGGGCCGAGTTCTGGCACATCTTCCGCTGCCAGGTTCTCGACGGACCGCAGGCCGGGACATGCTGCCTGATCGATGACCCGAGCCAGCCCGACCAGGTCGGCTGGGTGTTCCATCCCCCCGCCCTGCCGCCGGCCTGCGTCCCCGAGGAGTGACGGGGGACCCGGCGTCGGCGGCGTTCCGTCCCTGCCCTGGTCGCTCGATGTGCGACGCCAGGGCGGCGCGATGCTCAACCACTTCGACGTGACTGGCGGCGGCTACCTGATGCTCCTGCTCCGCGGCGACACGATCGCGCTCGGCAACTTCGCGTCGGATGGCCCCGCACCACTGCCCAGCGCCTGCGCCAGATGGGGCGCGT
>JAJYJR010000216.1 GCA_021789355.1 Chloroflexota bacterium
GGTGTCCAGCGTCCCCCGCTCGGCCAGGGCCGGGAACCACTCGCTCAGGTCGTCCGAGCCCCAGGTGTCCGTCGCCAGGACCAGGAACCGCCGGTCCTGCGGCTGCGTCGCCCGGACCCACGCCATCGCGGCGCGGTCCTGTGCGGCGAGCGCGACGTGCGGCGCCAGGAACACCGACGGCGTCAGCAGGCTTGCGACGACGAGTCCGACGGAGGCCACCCCGACCAACCATGCCGCAGCGCTCGGGCGAGAGTGGACGGCGGCGCGTGGCCGGGAACGCGCCACGGCTCGCAGGGCCGGGACGAGCACGTCGAACAGCCCGTCGGCGGCGAGCAGGCTGAGTGGCACCACCGCCGCGACGAGCGCGAACCGGACGTCCAGGAAGCAGACCGCCAGTCGCCACAGGACCAGGTACGGCCGGCGACCCACCAGGGCCCGAACCTGGCCGAGCAGGTCCAGCGACGCTGCCAGCGGCAGCGGACCCACCAGGAAGAAGCCGAAGAGGTACACCACCACACTGGCGACCGGGTCCCGGCCGACACCGCCGGAAGCGGCCGTGAACGGCGCGAGGCCGTGCCGCTGCACCACGGCGAGCACCCACGGCGCGATCACGAGCGCGGCCCCGGCGGCCGCCAGCACGAGGTTGCGCACGTTGCGCCACGACCGCTCGACGAGCAGCCGCGTGCCGAGCGCGAGGAGGACGAACACGCCCGACTCCGGGTGGCTGAGGACAGCGAACCCGGCCAGGACGGCGGTGAAAGCCACGGCGGCGTGCCGCCCGTTTCGCAGCAGCGCCAGCCCCTGCCAGGTCGCGAGCAGGGCGAAGAACATGCCCACCGATCGCGTGAGGCCGCTGCCCATCGTCAGCCACTCCCAGGCGAACGGGAACGTGGCGTAGACCAGGGTGGCGAAGAGGGCCCGCGGGCGCGTCCGCAGCAGCTCCCCGTCCCCCTGCAGCTCCCGCGCGATCAGGTACACGGCGGGAATGCACAGCACGCTGAACGTCAGCGGGAGCAGCCGGAAGATGTCCGAGCGGGCGATTCCAGTGGCGGACTCGAGGGCCGCGGCCAGCTCCAGCGCAAGCGGCGGATACGCGAACGGGATCGCCGCGTGGTCGTACGAGGTGAACGCCGGCAGGGCCAGGCCGCTGGCCCGCAACTCTCCGACCATCGTGTAGAAGAGGCCACCGTCGCCCACGGGCCAGGGGTTGCCCAGCACGGGGATCGCGCGCAGCGCGAAGCCGACGGCGATGATCGAGGCCAGCACGGCTGCCGTGACGAACCGAGTCGACTTCATGGCCGCGCCATTCTCGCCGACCGGCGCGCCGCCGCTGGCACCGGCGCCGTTCACATGTTGAACGCCCAGTAGGCGAGCCCCAGGTTCACCAGCACGCTCCACGCGATCCCCAGCCGCCAGACCCAACCCACGCCGCGGCGGGACGCCCAGATCGCGCACAGCACCAGCCAGAAGGGGACCGAGTCGAGCAGGTAGCGATACCCGAACTGCACCCAGCCCCCGCCGTAGTAGAGCAGCGTGGGCAGCAGCACCAGCAGCCCCGTGAGCGCCACCACCCGCGCCTCGGACGAGCGCAGCAGCGACCAGAGCCCGACCAGCAGCGCCGGGCTGGTCAGCAGCACGGACATGCCGAGCGTGCTCGGCACGAAGAACGGCGGCGTCAAGGTCAGCTCCTGCGGACCCATCAGGAACAGGTAGTCCAAGTTCATCGGCAGGTGGACGATCGAGAAGAGCCCCTGCTCGCGCAGCGTCTCCAGGAACCTCGGCAGCGAGGCCAGCTCATAGCCGGTCTCCAGCGGCGAGCCGAAGCGCGCCCAGTTGTACCAGAAGAAGACCAGCCCGAAGGGGACCGACGCGATCGCCACCTGCAGCGCCGGCGCCAGGCCGTCCCGCAGCGCGCGCCGCAGTCCGGGCAGGTCGGTCGGGCGCCCCGCCACCACCCAGGCGTAGTAGGGCAGCGCCAACAGCAGCGTCGCGCGGGTGAGGAACGCGGCCCCGCCCAGGAGCCCCAGCAGCCACGGCCGCGGTCGCTCCCGGCGCGTCTCGATCAGCGCCAGGAACGTCAGCCCCATGGCGATGATCTCGGCCGTGTGCCACACCCCCCCGCGCACCGTCACGTTCCACAGCACCGTGCCGAAGCCGAACAGCAGCGTCAGCCAGCCACGATCGTCCCAGCGCCGCACCCCGAAGGCACCCAGCATCACCCACGCCAGGGCCACGTCCACCCCGGCCAGGAACGCGTTCACCAGCGGCTCGATCGCGATCGCCTGTCCCACGCCGATCAGCGCGACCAGCGGCATGAACAGGAACGCCGGGAACGGGGCGAAGGGGACGTACACGTGGCCGTCCAGCACGATGATGTCGTTGATCGGCGGCCGCCAGTCCACGTTCAGCCAGAGCCGGCCGTGCAGGAACGCGTCGGCCATCAGGAAGAAGTCCGGCCGCCCCGCGTCGAACCACCCGCCGTTGATCACGGTCGGCACGATCCAGGCGTCGACGAGGACCGTGTACAGGACGAGCAGGAGCGGCACGCCCGCCGTGACGAGCAGCCGCATCCCGGGGGTCCGGAACCCGCCAGGCTCGCCCCCTCGGCCAGAGGTCGGGCGCGTCACGCCGGCCCGACCTCCTCCGACACACCGTCGGTCCGCGGTGTCATGCCGGCTCGACCTCCTCCAGCGACCCATCGATCCGCCCGGCGTCGCGCAGCGCGCCCAGCCCCCAGCGGACCCGGCCCAGCTCGTAGCCCCCCAGCAGCGAGACCGGCACCACTGTGCAGGCGTGGCTCAGGATCCCGAACGCCAGCGCGGTGGGCGCGTCGAGGCCGAGGGCGGTCGCGATCACCACCACCCCGAACTCGAACGGCCCGATCCCGGCGGGCGCGGACGGCAGGGCCGCACCCAGGTTGGCGGCGACGGCAACCGCGACCAGCCCGGCCAGCGGCAGCGAGATCCCGAGCGACGCGCTCGTGACCGCGAAGAGCCCGGAGGTGGCCAGCCAGGCGGCGAACGAGAGCGCCAGCGCGACGAGCACGCGCCAGGGGGTCGCCGCGTCGAGGAGGGCGTGGAAGAAGCGGCTGACGATGTCCGCGATACGCGACGGGAGCCCGGCCGGAGCCCGCGCGACCATCGCGTCCAGCCACCGGCGCACGATCCTGTGCGGCAGCAACGCGACCAGCGCGACCACCACCCCGGCCCCCAGCGCGATCAGGGCGAGGGTGACCACGATGGCCCCGTGGATGCCGGCCATGGCGCAGGCGATCGCCCCGAGCGCGGCGGCCGCCACCACGTCGAGCGCGCGCTCCATGGCGATCGACCCCAGCGCCCGGCTGCGACCCACGCCCTCGCGCGTCCCGAGCAGGTGCGCGCGCACCAGCTCTCCCAGACGCGCGGGGAGGATGTTGTTGGCCAGGTAGCCGATCACGAGATAGGTGAACGTGCCGCGGTACCCGGGCCGGGGCTCGCGGGCCAGCAGGATGTGCCAGCGCACCGTGCGCAGCGAGAGGTCCACCGCGAACGGCACCAGGATCAGCGGCAGCAGCTGGACCCGGCTGCGGCCGAGAACGGCCACCACCCGCCCGAGGTCGATCTCCCAGAGCAGGAACGCGACGATCAGCAGGCTGACGCCGAAGCCGACCAGGGCCCGCAGGCGCGAGCTCACGGGGAGGCCGGCCGCTCCGGCTCCGGCCGGCGCTCAACCCCCGCCGCCTCAGCAACTCGCGGGACCAGCCGTGCGTCCCGCCGCAGGCCCCGCCGGTGCAGCACGAACCGCAGCACCACGCCGAGCGTCCCGAACCCGTACCGCACCGACCGGCGGAACCCCACCGACGACGCCTCGCGGAAGTACCGCGTAGGCACGGCCACCTCGGTTATGCGAAACCTGGCGGCCACCACCTGCGCCACGAACTCCTGGTCGAAGACGAAGTCGTCGCTGTTGCGCTCCCATGCCACGGTGCGCAGCAGGCGCGCCGAGTACGCCCTGAACCCGGTGTGGTACTCGGAGAGCCGCAGTCCGAAGGCCATGTTCTCCACGTCGGTCAGGAAGTGGTTCGCCAGCCACTTCCAGGGCGGCATTCCGCCGGCCAGCGGGTCGCCCAGGAACCGCGACCCCAGCACCATGTCCGCCCGCCCCGACAGGATCGGCGCGATCACCTGCGGGATCCGCGTCGGGTCGTACTGGTAGTCCGGGTGGACCATCACCACCACGTCGGCGCCGGCCGCCAGCGCCTCGCGGTAGCACGTCTTCTGGTTGCCGCCATACCCCTTGTTCTGGGGATGCACCACCACGTCCAGGCCCAGGCGCTGCGCGATCTCCACGGTCTCGTCGCTCGAGACGTCGTCGACCAGGATGATCCGGTCCACCACGTCGCGCGGGATGTCATGGTAGGTGCGCTCGAGGGTCTTCGCGGCGTTGTACGCCGGCATCACGACGATGACCAACGGGGACCTCGGTACCTGTACGGGGATTGTCCAGGACGGATGCTACCGGAGGGCGCGTGCACTCGCCGATCAGGGAGACCGCTGAGCGGTGAGCAAGGCGGCGCCCCGCCGACCCTGCCTCGGACTCCCGTCATCTGCCCGTTCGTGCCGGCCCGTCGCTCCGGGCCTCGACGAATGCGTCGGCCAGGCTGGCCGCACGCATGCCCAGGGACAGCGCCTTGGAGACACCTCGGTCGTCCGGGTAGACGTGGGCGAGGCTCGCGTGAAAGAGGCCGGCCAACCCGGTCTCGATCGGCAGGCCAGGCATGGGTCCGCCAACGAGCGGCACCGGCTGCGCGAACGGGTCCCGGTTCACGTGCACGGCCAGGATCCAATCCCGGTCGAACGCAGGGTTGAGGACGCGCATGGCGGGGATCACCGCGTCCACCAGAGCCTCCGGCTGTGCGTGCCAGGTCGGCCCGTCGCGCTCCACGTAGTGCGCCAGGTACACCAGCGAGCGGCCCCCGTAGCGCTCGGCCGGAACGAAGTTCGTGTGCTCGATGATCCCGACGCAGCCAAGGCCCAGCCGGTCGGTCACGTTCACCCAGTAGTAGTGACTCAAGGGACGAGACAGCTCGAGAAGCGCGCACACGACCCCCCGGTAGGGGATCGCCCGCACGGCGGACTTGTACGCCGGCGGCAACTCCACCATGCGCTCCAGGATGAGCCCGCTGACGCAGGCGATCACGGTCGAGGCGAGCAGCCGCTCGGACCCGTCCGGCCCGTCGACTCCCACCTGCCAGCCGTCCGGCGTCTGAAGCAGCTCTCTTACCCTCCGCGACGTTCGCAGGTCGGCACCGCCCTCCGCGAGGCGGGCGGCGTAGGCCTCCGCGAGCGTGCCCAGGCTGCCGCGCAGGTAGCCCAGGCGATCGCCGGCGGCCTTTCGAGACCCGCCCCGCTGGCGGATGCGCGCCACCAGCCAGGCCATCGCCACCGAGTCCGCATGGTCCCCAAACTTCGCCCCGAGCAGCGGGCGCCACAGCGTCTCGTACCCGCGCCGGCCGAACCAGCGTGGCGCGTCGGTGGATGCCGCGACCAGGTCAAGATGCCGGCGATCAGGCCGGACCACTTGGACGACCGTCGCCACCCCCATGCGGAGCCGCTCGGGCAGCGTGAGCGGGGTGAAGCGCAGGAGGTCGAGTGGGCTGTCGAACGGGTAGGGCCGCCCGCCATGCATGACCCCCATGGGTCCCTCACGCCACTCCAGCCGGTCACCAAGGCCCAGCCGGTCGATCAGGGCCCTCGTCTCGTGGTCCTGCGGGAAGATGTGGTGGTAGTAGGGCTCGATGGGCTCGCCGCCAACCCGTATCGCGCGCGCCAGCCCGCCCACCCAGGGCGCCGCCTCGAGGAGGACGACCGATCTGCCACGCTGCAGCATGTGATCCGTTGCCGCCATGCCCGCCATGCCCGCCCCGATGACGACGGCATCGCTGGCCACCTCGCGCATCCGCTCGCTCCCACGCATTCGCCCCGCCAGCGCAGTATCGCCCGCGAGGCAACCGCGCGACCCGGGCGGTGTTTCCCGTAGCCTAGGCGTACTCCCGAACGGCCGGAGATGGAGGAGCCCGCGTGACGAGACCAGGACCCGCGGCCCGCGGTCGCGGGATCCCCTCGGTGCGCGGCTTCTGGACCGCCCGTCGGGCTCCTCTCTGGCTCGTCACCGCGGCGGTCCTGGCCTGGCTTCCCCTGTTGACGATGCCCGCGCGGCACTGGACGGACTTCGCCTCCTTCTACGCGGCAGGCAAGCTGGCCTTCACTCCCCAACTCGCGGATCTGCACCCGGTCATCAACTACGAGACCACGCACGGCCTCGCGCCCACGCCCTTCCTGTATCCGCCCGCGCTGGCGCTGGTCTATGTTCCATTCACCTGGCTGCCGTACGGCCTTGCGGCGGCCATCCACGTGATCCTGCAGGCGGCCGCGCTGCTCGGGGCGGCGGTCCTTGGGTCGCGCCTGTACGGGATTCCGAGGCGCTGGGCGATCCTGGGCACCCTGGCCTGGTCACCCGCCGTGGCCGGGGTCATCTCCGGGCAGAACTCCGCCGTGCTGCTGCTCCTGGCGATGATGGCCGCCGCGGGCCTGAGCGGCGGCCGGTGGCGACTCGCCGGTCTCGCGCTGGGGGCCGCCGCCTACCGACCCCAGCAGGGTCTCCCACTCATCGGGCTTGCGGCGTGGCGCGGGTCGTGGCGCCCAGTGGCGATCGCCGGCGGGCTGATCCTGGTCCAGTACGGCCTGGGCGTGATTGCCAGCGGCGGACTGCTCTCCTGGCCGGCGCACTGGGTGGCGTCCATCGTGTCGGAGACAGCCATTGACTTTCAGGCCGTGGGCTGGCAGGCGCTGAGCCTGCCGGGCCTCCTGGGACGTCTGTCCGTCAACGGCAGCGCCGAGGGTGCCCTGCTCGGGCCGGCGTTGGTCGGGTATGTCATCGGCGGTCTCGTCATCATGGGCGCGCTCCGACCGTTGCGCACGTGGGATGCGCCCGGGGCCGTGGCGCTCGCGTGCGCCCTGGCGCTGTTCGCCGGCCCGCGCGGGTGGTCGTACGACGGGACGATGCTGCTGCCCGCCGTGGCCGTCCTCGCTCGGGACGCGGGCAGCATCAGACGTCCCTGGGCGCACGGGTGGCTGCTCGCCGGCGCCTACGCCCTGGCGTTGAGCTGGCCGGTCGGGGTGCTCATCGGGGTCAACCCGGAGGCCGCGGTTGTGCTTGCCGCGCCGTTCGTGCTGCTGCGATGGGGACCGTTCAGTCGACTTGCGCTTGCGAGCGCCCGCGGCTCGGTGGACGCCCTCCGAGGCGGGTGAACCGGGCAGCAGCCACCGGTACCTTCGGTGTGTTGCGCGGACGCACCTCGATCGTGCACTCTGGCAGCGTGACCGAAATGCCACTCGAATCAGAACGTCCCGGCGCCACCTGCGGGGCGCCTCAGGCGCAGGCGCTGCGCGCGTCGCAGGCGGCCCAGAAGCAGGACGAGCCCCTCGTCGCGGTGATCATCCCGGCCCTCAACGAGGCGGGCAAGATCGGGCGGGTGCTCGACAAGCTGCCGAGCGATGGGCGGTTCGAAGCTATCGTGGTGGACGACGGCTCGTCCGACGGCACGGGCGATGAGGCGCGCGCGCACGGTGCGGCGTTGGTGATCCGGCACGACGTCCGCGGCGGGGTGGGTGCCGCCATCCGCGATGGCTTCCTGGCGGCCCGGGCGCGAGACCGGCCCTGGCTTGCGCTGCTTGCCGGCGACGATCAGCACGAGCCCGCCGAGCTCGCCGGAGCGCTCGACCACGTCCTCGCGGCCGGAGCAGACTACGTCCAGGGAAGCCGGTGGCGGTGCGGGGGCCGCGTGATCGGCTCGACCGGCGGTCGCGGAGCCGGCACGCGCGCCTACTCCCTGGCCTTCAGCGTCCTGGTCGGGCGCCGCGTCACCGATGCGACCAACGGCTTCCGGATCTTCCGGGCCTCGATCCTGGACAACGCTGCGATCCGCCTGGATCAGCCCTGGCTCGACAGTTACGACCTCGAGCCGTACGTGCTGTTCAACGCCATCCGGCGCGGCTACCGGGTGGTGGAATACCCGGTGACCGTGCGGTACCACCCCCGCGAGGGGTACACGAAGATGCGCGGATTGCGGGACTGGTGGCGACTGTTCCGCCCGGCGCTGCTGCTGCGGACGGGGATCAAGCGATGACGATGAACATGGACCGATCCTTCGGCGGACGCAGGGTCCTGGTGACGGGCGGCGCCGGCTTCGTGGGCGGGGGCGTGGTGCGGCGCCTGGTCGAGTCGGGCGCCCGCGTGACCGTGCTCGACGATCTCTTCACCGGCAAGGCCGAGGCAGTCCCGGCCCAGGCCCAGCTGGTGGTGGGCTCGGTGACGGACGAGCCCCTGGTGCGCGACCTGGTGCGCCACGCCTCGCTGGTCTTTCACATGGCGGCGCGCAACATCATCGCCTCCACGAAGAACCCGCGCGACGATTTCGAGACCAACATCGGCGGGACACTCAACGTCCTGCTGGCGGCCCGCGAATCCCGCCCGGAGCGCGTCGTCTACACCTCATCGACGTCGATCTACGGCAACCCGCGCAGCATCCCCATCAACGAGGACGATGAGATCGTCGCGCTCTCCCCGTACGCGGTCAGCAAGTTCGCCGGGGAGCTCTACTGCCATGCGTTCTACGAGAGCTACGGACTGCCCGTGTCGGTGGTGCGCTACTCCAACATCTACGGCCCCGGGCAGCGGCCCGACAACCCCTACTGTGGCGTGGTGTCCAAGTTCCTGACCAGCGCGCGGCAGGAAACGGCGTTGACGGTGCACGGCGACGGCGAGCAGACGCGCGACTTCACGTTCATCGACGACGCGGTCGAGGCGACCCTGCTCGCGGCGGTGCACCCGCGGGCCGAAGGCGAGGTCTTCAACGTGGGGACCGGCATCGAGACCTCGGTGAACCAGCTGGCGCGTCTGGTCTGTGGGGCCATGGAGCGCCCCTGCGAGGCCGAGCACATCGACCGGCGCGACATCGACAACATCCGCCGGCGGGTGGTCAACATCGAGAAGGCGCGCCGCATGCTCCGCTGGTCGCCGCAGGTGACGCTCGAACGCGGACTGGCGCAGACCGTGGA
>JAJYJR010000217.1 GCA_021789355.1 Chloroflexota bacterium
CCCGAAGTCCGCCATCCGGATCCCCAGCTCTTCACTGTGGATCCCGGTCGCCTCTGACAGATTCGCCCAGCTGTAGCGCACCTGTTCGATCCGCCGCCTCCCCGCGGCATACGGGACACCGACCCCCGGGATCGCGCGTACCTGCTCCAGCAGGTAGTTGTTGTTCAGGACGGCCGTCTCCGCGACCTGCCGGAGGCCGTCAGACCCCAGGCTGCGGATCCACGCATACGCGCGCACGAGATTGGGGGCCACTCCGTACCACGGCCTGATCTTGCCGACGCTGAGCGGCCGATCGGCGTCGAGCACGAACCGGTCCCCATCCCGCTCGACGGTGGGCGACGGTAGAAACGGCGCGAGATCCGCGGTCACGCCGCACGCCCCGGCCGCGGGGCCGCCCGAACCGTGTGGCGTGGAGAAGGTCTTGTGCAGGTTGAAGTGGCACAGGTCAAATCCCGCGTCCCGGGCCCTGGTGATACCGAGGATGCCGTTGGCGTTGGCTTGGTCGTACGAGCACAGCCCGCCCGCCTCGTGCACGATGCGCACGAAGTCGTCGATCTCGGGATTGAAGATCCCCGTGTCCTCGGGATTCGTGATGAGGAGCGCCGCGGTCCGTCCCGAAACGGCCGCTTTGAGCGTCTCCAGCGAAGGACGACCCGACTCGGCCTCCGGGTAGAGCGTGATCACGCGATAGCCTGCGACCTTGGCCGCGGCGGCGTTCGACGGATGGCTGAAGATGGTCGTGATGACCTCGTCGCGCGTGACCTCGCCGCGTGCCGCATGGTACGCACGGATCATCGCGACGTTGGTATAGATGGCCGACGAGCCCGCGCCGGGCTGCAGCGTGACGCGATCCATCCCCGAGATCTCGGCGAGATACCGCTCCAGGCGCCACAGGATCTCGAGCACGCCCTGCACGGTCGAAGGATCCTGGAGCGGATGCAGGTGGGTCAGCTTCGGCGACCTCACGAGCTGATCGTTGACCTTGGGCGAGTACTTCATCGTGCACGTGCCCTGGCCGATGTCGATGTTGAAGTCGACCCCCAGGTTCTCTTGTGACAGTCGATCGAAGTGGCGCAGGACCTGCAGCTGCGCGAGCTCCGGGAGCGCGGGCGGATGCTGCCGGCGGACCGCTGCCGGCAGCGCGTCCGCCGGATCGCCGACAGTAGCCCGTATCTCCGGCTCGATCGGTGGGATCAGCACGCCGCGACTGCCTGGCGTGCTCAACTCGAAGATGATCGGTTCGTCCCAGCGTGCCTGGTGGAAGCGGCGCGGGACGGATTTGCGGTCGACGCGATCGGGTGTCCCGCTCGAGGCTTCGTGGGAGATCGGGCGGTGCCCCCCGGTTGCGACATCGGTGGGCCATGAGCGGGGCCCGGTCTCGCGCAGTTCGGGGGTCGTCACGCGAGCACCTCCCGAAGGGCTTCGACCAATCGATCGATCTCGTCCCGGGTGCGGACCTCGGTCACGGCGTAGAGGGCGACATCGCCGAGCGATGGAAACTGCCCGGAGACGTCGGCGCCGCCGTGAATCCCCCGCCGAAGAAGCTCGGCGTTGATTTCGCCAACGCTGCGACCAGTCCCGCGGAAGTCGACGAGGAACTCCATGACGTGGTGGGCGTCGGCGAACGGGATGCGTATCCCGGGCAGCGCCCCGAGTCCGTGCATTGCATACCGCGTCCGGGCCATCATCGACTCACCGAGGTCACGCATGCCCTGCGGTCCCATCAGGGCCAGGTACACCCCCGCCGTGATACCCCACAGGGCCGCGGCCGTGCCGACCCACTCCTTGCCCTCCTCGCGCACGGCGAATGAGGTGCGCTCGTATGCGACATCGCCAAAGCCGTACTCACCCTCGACCACGGTCGGCGCGATGCCGAACAGCCGCGAGGGGTATTCCATGACGATGCGGGGGTCATCGTGCGACGCGATGAAGCCGGCCTGACCGCCGCCGAAGTACTGGTGCATGCCCAGTGACTGAATGTCGCCGCAGACGATGTCCGCTCCCACGACGGCCGGCGGCGCGAGCACGCCGAGTGTCGAGGGATCGGCCGACACGACACCGAGCGCCCCGGCGGCGTGCGCGGCAGACATAATCTCGCGGAGGCCACACTCGACGACACCGAAGTAGTTCGGCTGTTCGACGTAAACCGCGGCCACGTCCGTGGACAGCCGGGCATCCAGTTCCCTGCGGTCCAGCTCGCCCGATACCGGATCGTATGAGATCCGGTCGATGGAGAGGTCCGGCGCGCAGTAGCCGCTGACCTTCGAGAGCTTGTCCAGCCCCATCGCGCCGGTAACGAGAATGCGAGAACGGTTGGTTGCCCGGGCGGCCATGCGCAGCGCGGTTGCCGAAGCCTGGAAACCGTCATACACGGGCACGTTCACGACATCCATCTCGAGCAGCTCGCCCATCATCGAGCTGTACTCGAAGAGCGCCTGGAAGCGGCCGTGGTCTTCGTACGGCTCCCCAGCGTAGGCGGTGAGGAACTCGCCCCGTCCATTGATCTCGTCGCAGACGGCCGGCACCTGGTGCTCGTAGCACCCGCCCCCCAGGAAGCTGATGATCTCGCGCGTCGACGTGTTGCGACCGAGCATCCCCTCGACGTGGCGAACCAGTTCGGACTCCGACGGCAGGGCGGGCGGGAGATCGAGCGGTCGGCGGAGCCGCAGGCGCTCCGGGATCTCGACGTACAAGTCCTCGATGCTGGTGGCACCGATGGCGGCGAGCATGGCGTCCCGGACCGCCGGGACCGAGTTCGGGATGTATGGGTGTGGGGAGGTCCGTTCGATGGTCATGGGCGTCTCCATCGTCTTCGCTGGGGCTGCTGCGCGACTGATCGGCGGTTACGGTGGTCCGCGTTGAATCCACTCCCGGCTGGCCAGTCCACCCGCGAGTTCCCCGCCGTCGAGCGGGATGGCCGCGCCGGTCAAGTACGCACCCTCGTCGGAAGCCAGGAAGGCGAACAGGCCGGCCACTTCGTCAGGTCGGGCGTGGCGGCCGAGGGGGATCTTCGCGTCGGTCTCGTGCAGCATCTCGTCGGTGTACTCGGCGCGCTGCATGGGAGTCATCACGTACCCTGGGCAGACGGCGTTGACCCTGATCTTCGGTGCCAGCTCCAGCGCCATCGACCGGGCGAGCAAGATGACCCCGGCCTTCGAGGCGTTGTAGTCGGCGTAGTTGGGGTGTCCGACCAGCCCGTTCGTGGACGCGGTCATGAGAATGGCGCCCCCAACCCGTGCGCTCATCCGACGGGCCGCCGCCTGGGCACAGAAGAAGATCCCGTCGAGATTGACCGCCATCACCCTCCGCCACTCCTCGGGAGTGATGTCCAGGAACGCGTGACGGATGCTGATGCCGGCATTTGCGATCAGGACGTCGGGCGACCCGAGGATCGTGTCGATCTGCTCGAAGGCCCGCGCGACATCAGTCGGGTCCCTTACGTCGCAGCGCACTGCCCCGCTGATCTCGGGCATGTCAGCGCGCGCCGAGTCGAGCAGCTCGGGGTTGATGTCGAGGATGACCACGCGAGCTTCTTCGGCCAGGAGCCGCGCCGCCGTCGCGAGGCCGATCCCGCTCGCTCCACCCGTGATGACAACCCGACGGCCGGACAGGCCTCGACCGGGCGAGGGACTCACCGCTCGCAAGTCCGTTGCGCGTCGGCCCGACGTACTCGGGTCATCGAGCTGGTCATCGAGATTGCGCGCCTGGGTCGATCGAGGCGCCATGGTCCGCGGGGACGGGGCCAGGCCCCGGGCTCGACGTGCTTCCGGATTCTCGAGGGGGGTCCACGAGAGCTGTCGGTCCATCGGTAAGGCCGAGGCGTGAGCCGACAAACCCCCGGCCGCGCAACCATGAGATCAGGATCTCGTCCGCTTCACGCAACCCGAAGAGCCCGTCGCGGCGCCAATACATGGTGGCAAGGATGACCAGGGCCAGGGTGATCTCCTGGAGGCCGAACACCTGCCCGTTCATGGCCGCCTCCACGCGCCGGGCGGCCTCCATGAGCAGCGACACGAGGAACGTCCCTCCGACCGCGCCGCTCACGGTGGTCGAGCTACCGACCACGAGCATGGCGACCAGCTCGAACTGCAGGGTGAAGTAGAACTGCTTGGGCGAGAAGGCCGTCAACGTGAAGCCGAGCAACGCCCCTGCGAGCCCGACGATCAGGGCGCTGAGCAGCCACGACGTCAGGCGCAGGTTCGCCACATGCACGCCCGCCGATCGAGAGGCGAGTTCATCTTCGCGGCTGGCCCGGAGGCGCAGCCCAAACACGGAGTCTCGGAACAGCCGGGCGATCAGTATGGCCAGCAGTGCCGCGATCAACACGCCCCACATGTCGACCAACGACGGCACCCCGTAGAAGGTCTGACTGCCGCGCGTGAAGTCGGCCGCCCCCACCAGGACGACATACACGATCATCAGCATGGCCAGGGTGGAGATCGGCGTGGCTGCCGCGGACAGGCGCGTGAGCGGCCAGCCGAACGCAAACGCCACGACCAGGACCACAAGGAGCGCCACCGCGACAGCCGGGATCAAGGACAGTTGCGTGTCACGGAGAAAACTCGGCAGCGCGGGAAGCGCCTCCGCCTTGATGGCCGGCGCGATGGTCAGGATGCCGGCGACGTAGGCGGCGATGCCCATGAAGGCCACGTGCCCGAAGGTCATGATCCCGCTGTTGCCGCTGTAGACCTGGAACCCGACGACTGCCACGAGTGAAATCAGAAACGTCACGGCGACCTGCTGGTTGGCTGGCCCCAGGAACGCTTCCACGAACGCGATGACAAGGACAAGCGGAACCCCAAGCACGACCCACCCGACGACGCCGCGGGTGTAGGGGCTATCCAGCGTCAACCGATTCCGCATCATGCCCGGTCACTCACGGAACCGAGCAGGCCCTGCGGCCGCCACAGGAGCACGCCGATGACGATCGTGAGCGAAATGGCGTCGGCGAACGGCAAAGCCGCCTGGGGAAGAAACGCCTGCAGCGTGATCTCGATGAACCCGAGCACGAAGCCGCCGATCACGGCGCCCGGGAGGCTTCCCAGACCGCCCATGACCGCCGCGATGAATGCCTTGATGACGGGCGTAAGTCCCATTGTCGGTTGGACCGATCCATGCTGCGCAACCCACAGGAACCCGGCGACGCCGGCGAAGAGACCGGAAATCGCAAATGCGGTCGCGACCACTCCGTCCGCCCGGATCCCCATCAGGCGAGCGACCGGGAAGTCCTGGGCGGCGGCACGCATGCTGATCCCGAGCGTGGTCCGTCGCAGGAACAGCGTGAGCAGTGCCAGCGAGGCGAGCACCATCACGATGGCGGTGAGTTGGATCACCCCGACGCTGACGCCGAACAGGGGGATGGCCTGGCTGAGTTGCGTCGGCAGCTGCACTCCCCTCGGCCGCGGCGAGATCACGTTCGAGAACACGGTCTGCAGGAAGATCGAGATGGCGAAGCTCGTCAACAGCATCGTGGCAGCGCTCGCACCGCGCACGGGCCGAAAGGCGATCCGCTCCATGAGAAGTGCCGTCACCATGGCCGACCCAAGCGCCGCCACCATCACGATGGGCAAGGGAGTCCCGAACTGGACGATGACGAACCACATCGAATAGCCAGCGAGGGTCATGATTTCGCCGTGCGCGAAGTTCACGAGCCCCATGATGCTGAAGACCATGGCGAGCCCGAGAGCCAACAGCGCGTAGATGCCACCAAGGCTGACTGCATTGATCAACTGCTGGATGACGAAGGCCATCAGGCGGCTCCGATACCGAGGTAGGCGCGCTCTATTCCACTGGATTCCCGCAGCTCGGCCGCGGGTCCCGACGTCCTGAGCTGACCATTCGCCAGGACATAGGCCCGATCGGCGATCCCCAGGGCTCGATGCACGTTCTGCTCAACGAGAAGAATCGTTGTTCCCTGCTGGCGAAGGTCAACCAGGAGATCGAAGATCAAGTCCACGAAACGGGGCGCGAGCCCGAGCGACGGTTCATCGAGCAGGAGCAACCGGGGCGCCGACATCAACGACCGAGCGATGGCCAGTTGTTGCTGTTCCCCTCCCGAGAGGGTCCCCGCCGCCTGGTTGCGCCGTTCCGCCAACACGGGAAATCGCGCGTAGATGTCTCGTCGGATCGTGTCGGCCTGCGATTTGTCGCGGATGGCGATCGCCCCGAGCAGCAGGTTCTCGTCGACGGTGAGGCGCGGGAAGACGTGACGCCCCTCTGGTGTCAGGGTCATCCCAAGGCGAACGATTCGCTCCGGAGGCAGGGCATGGACGTCGTGGGCCTCGAACTGGATGCGGCCCCCCGACCGCGGTGCGAGTCCCATGATCGCGTTGAGCGTGCTCGACTTGCCTGCCCCGTTCGCCCCGAGAACGGCAACGATCTCGCCGGACTCCACAGCGAGGCTGAGGTCACGTACGGCGCGGATGGCGCCGTACGTGACCGAAAGGTGATCGACGGACAGAAGAGACAATGCGGGCCTCGGGCGGCTGTCAGGGTGCCGGGATGAGACTCGGATCCGGTGCCATGGTCTTCAGGAACTGGAACTTGCCGTTCTTGATCTCGACGAGGTACACGGTCTTCAGGGGGATCCGGTTCTGCCCCTTGTAGGTGATCGTTCCGGTGACGCCTTGGACATTCGACAGGTTGTCGATCGCGTCACGGACCTGCTTCGGATCCGTCGAGTTCGCAGCCGTCACGGCCGCTTCGATGACCTTGACAAGGTCATAGCCGGTGGCGGCGAACACGCTGTCCGGCGGCGACCCGTACTTGGCCTGATACCGAGTCCAGAAGTCTGCCATGGGCGTGCCGGGAACCGGGAAGCCGTGGGTCGTGAACACGAGCCCCTCAACGGCGGTACCGCCGCCGGTGATCGTGTCCTGGGAGTCCACGCCGTCGATCGAGATCACGGGGATCGCAACCCCCGCGGCGCGGAGTTGCTTCATGAACGTCGGCCCATCCGGTGGGTACGCGGGCGTCATGATGACGTCGGGCTGAGGCTGCAGGTTCTTGATCTTGGTGACTTCGGCGCTGAAGTCCGCTGCTCCGAGCGTGTATGAGCCACGGCCAACGACGGTGCCGCCCTTCTTCTCGAACACCTGCGTGAAGTAGTCGCACGACTTCGACGTGTAGGAGGAATCGGGCGAGCACAGGAGATAGGCGCTCTTGTATCCGGTTTCCGACGCGTAGGTGGCAAGGACGGTGGCCTGCGTGTTGTCGCCAAAGACGCTTAGGAACATGTCATTGCCCACGGACGCAGGCAACGTCGGCGAGGTGGCCGCCGTGGACATGGTCGGGATGCCCTTAGTCTGCGCGATCTGTCCGGCAGCCGTGCAAGGATCGGCGTCGGACGTGCAGATCAGGAACTGCACGCCACTCGCCAGCAGGTCCTGGGCCACGACGGCGCTCTGGGCCGCGTCGCTCCGGTTGTCCTCCAGCTTCAAGCTGATCTTCCATTTGCCGGCGATGCCGCCCTTGGCGTTGATCTCGTCGATCGCCATGCGGACGCCCTTTGACGCCGGCACGTCCGAATAGGAGAGCTGTCCGGTCTGGCTCGAGTCGTATCCGATCAGATACGTCCCTCCCCCACCTGCAGCTCCCGTTCCGGCAGACGGGGCCCCAGTAGAGCTGGTGCCGCCGCACGCCGATGCGACAAGCATGAGCACAGCCGCGAGTGAGATGGCGCCGCTTCTCTTCATGGTCCTCTCCTCCCGATCCGATCTATGCGTCCCGATGGTCTCGGCCGGTCGCCGATGTCCCGGCCGAGACCACGATTGCCCGGCCCAACCCTTGCCGACTCAGGGGCTGACCAACTCCTCCGCAGCCTCTCTTCGCCCGAGGTAGGCCTCCCGCACGGATGCATCCTCACTTACTTCTTGTCCCGAGCCGGACGCGATTTGCCGACCCTCGTTCAGCACGGTGATGCGGTCCGCGAGCCGGAGGATCAACCGCAGGTCGTGCTCGACGACGAGAATGCCCAGCTCGTACTTGCGACGTAACGCGGCAATTAGCTCCCGCAACTCGTCCGACTCGGCCTCATTGGTCCCAGCGGCCGGCTCGTCGAGCAGGAGAAACGCCGGCTTCGCTCCAAGGGCGCGCGCGATCTCGACTCGCCGCCGGGTCCCATATGGGAGGGCGTTGCCACGGCGGTCCGCAACCTCGAGCAGACCGGTTTCGGCGAGGATGGCTCGCGCAGCGGCCCGCAGGGCGGAGCCGCGCCAGTGGGCTGGGTTGAGCGCGGCGCCAACCTCGACATTCTCGAGGACCGTCAACTGGCCAAACAGCCGGATGTTCTGGAACGTTCGTGCGACACCCGCTTCAGCGAACCGGTGAGCCGGCCAGCCGGTAACGTTGCGGTCGGCAAGCAGGACCCGGCCCTGGGTGGGCGCCAGCACCCCGGACAGCACGTTGAGCAGCGTGGTCTTCCCCGACCCGTTCGGGCCGATCAGGCCGACAATCGAGCCGCGCGTGATCGTCAGGTCGACCGAGTCGAGCGCGCGTAGTCCCGCGAAGGAAACCCCGACGGAGTCTGCGCGCAGCGCCGGAGGGGCGGCCGACTCGCTCACCGGCCCACCGACGGGCGTCCCGCCCTGCCCCCGGCTCGAGGCACGCCCCAGCGTGGTCTTCACGGCCGCATCGCTCGGATCGGCCGGTTCTCTTGCGCGACCAAGCGTCGAACGAGCATTCAGACTCCGCTACCTTGCGGTATCACAAGCTTGGACCGGATCGCGCTTACGATACGCGCGGCTGTCAAGGGTTCGACCAGGAGTTCTGTCGCGCTCACCCGAGCGCGAGGTCTTGCGCGACCGGCATACTATTGCGAGTGCATTGCGTCTCGACGGGCGCGACCGTTGCGAATACACAAGCATACGAAGGGAAAGACAGTAGGTGGACGCGGGGTTCGAAGAGACTGCCCTCCCCACCGCCACGCGCCGCGCGCGGGTTCTTGAGGCCGTGAGAAGGTCTCGGTTTGCGTCGGTCGCCGACCTGAGTTCGCAGTTCGGCGTCTCCGAGGTCACCATCCGGAGTGACCTCGACGTGCTCGCGGAGGAGGGTCAAATTCAGCGGGTTCGGGGGGGAGCCGTTC
>JAJYJR010000218.1 GCA_021789355.1 Chloroflexota bacterium
CCGTCCCGCCGAAAGGAGGCCACGCTCGAGGGCTGAGACCACCAGCCAGCGTCGCTCCGCTCCGAGTCCGAGCCCGACGTGTTCCCGATCGCCGATCCGCGTGTTCCACATCAGCGGAATGCGCACATGGGTCAACGGACTGCTCGACAATCCCTCGTCAGCTCGGTTCGATTCCGAGAATCTGGGCGGCTACGAGCTAGTTGCTTCGCCGAGCCCCAGTGCACTCAAGCGATTCTTGGAGCTTCGGAGGAGTCGAGGCCGGGTTGGTTTTCTCGCCTCGTTCACCAGGGCTAGCGGGCGGGACTCCCCGCGCAGTCCCCGTGATTTGGGCCGCATAAGGGTACCTGAACTGGACCCGCCCGTGCGTTGGTTGATGGAGCCCAGGGTGGATTACGTGCCGTTTTGGGTTGAAGGGCGTTCGAACGACTTGGTCTCGTGTGCGTCAATCTATGGGGCACAGGGGTTCGAGCTCGACTTTGCTGGGCTGATCTGGGGCACCGACTTGATCATCAGGAACGGGCGTTGGGCGGTCGGCGATCCGGACGACTGCTATGACGGTGCTCCGGGCGCCAAGCGGCTAGCGACTATCATGCGCGACCACCCGGACGAGGCAATTCGCCTACTAGGTAACCGCTATAGGATTCTCCTAACGCGCGGCATCTTCGGCACAGCTGTCTACGCGGAGGACGCCGAGACCAGGGAATTCCTCATCTCCAGAGCCGGTGCTCTTGCATACTAGACAAACGCCGCTACGCCTGTAGCAGCCCCATTTCGGACAGAAAGCGTGATGGCCTCTTGGGATAGCCCATATACTGCCTTGAGGCGGTCAGTGTCAGCGTTTCTTCGGCCCTTGTGATGGCTACAAAGCAGTTTCGCCGCTCCTCCTGCATTTCTTTGCTCTGTGGGCCCCTTCTTATTGCTGCCCAGCTGGGGAGCTCATCTTCGGCAAGGCCTATGAGGAACACGTGCCGAAACTCGGTGCCCTTCGAAGCGTGAATCGTCAGGCAGCGCACGGCATCCGGCGGCGGCGGCATCTCCTTTGCCCGGAGATCGAGCTCCTGAAGGAACGCATGTAGTGTGAGGTCCGCCCCATGCTGTGTTGATATCTCACCGGTGAGAGACGCCCAAATCTCCGCCTCATCTGCGAACTCGTCGAAGGCCTCTTGCGCGGCGCCCGATCGAGCGCTCCGAACCGCTTGGAACCACACGAACGCCGCCTCTACGAACGCTCGGTAGTCGAGGTGCTCAAGCAGCGTTGATGCTGTCCGGGCCAGCATTGCTCTGCTGGTAGACTCAAGGCTGCCCTGTTCCGATGCGAACCCGATCCAGGCACGCAGGAGATCGCTGCCCGCCACAGCCGCCTGGGCCACGACATCGTCTGCTTCGATGCTCGTGCCGTCGAGCTGATAGAATGCACTGCATGTGCGGCGCAGCTGCTCGCGATCGTTGCGCGCGTTTGCGAGCCGGAGCATCGAATGAAGCCAGCGGAAGGGCACAGACTGGAACTCGTTCCGTCGGACCGCTACGTGCGCCGGAATGTTGTTGTCCCCCAGCGCCCGGGCGGCCAACTCAAGGAGCTTCCGTCGGCGAGCCAGGATGACACACTGAGATCGCTCAGCCTCAGGCATCTGCCGGACTTGCTGCGCGAGCCACTCCACCTCCTGACCAAAATCGTCGAATTGCGCCAGGGTCACCCGATTGGAGCCCCCGGGCTGCTTGTGCGCCGTGAGTGCCTGCTTCTCAGCAGCCCGGTCGTGGTTGTGACGAATCAGGTTGTTGGCCAGCGCGATAACTTCCGGGGGACATCGATAGTTCTCAGGGAGTTGAATCACGCTCATCGAGAACCTCTCGCGCAGTTCGCGGAGCCTCATCGGGCTGGCGCCGTTCCACTCATAGATGATCTGGTCGTCATCCGCTACGACGAACAGGTTCGGTTGGCTCTCCGGCACGAGCTGAGCAAGTAGCCTGAACTGGGCGAGGTTTGTGTCCTGAAACTCGTCGACGCAAACGTACGGGTAGACCTTCTGGAGCTGACGTGCGATGGCCGGTGTGCTCTCGAGGAGGGACACTGCCATCGCAAGCAACGACCCGTAGTCAAGTTGGTTGGCGCGTATCAGTCGGGCCCAGTACTGGCGGTATATGATGGCCACTGCTGGCGCGTTGGGACGGTTGCCTAGCCACTCCGCCGCGCGCTCCGGTGCCACGCACTCGTCGAGCATCCGGTTCACGGCCGGCAGTAGCTGAGCCGGTGCGGGCATAAAGCCTGGGTCGCTGGTGCCGGATTCTCTGATCGCATCCTTAAGCATCGCCTCGCGGTCCACGGTCTCGCTAATGATCCCGAAGTCTGGGCGAAGGCCGACATGGGCGCCATGTTGCCGGAGGATCTCTGCCGCAAAGGAATGGAACGTGGTTAGGTGCGCGCGCTCTCGCCCATCCGTAAGCAGATGGTCGATCCGACTGCGCATCTCGGACGCCGCCTTGTTCGTGAACGTGACGCCGAGCACCCTGAAGCGCGCGTCTGCTGCTTGTTCGATCAGACGAGCGATCCGATACGTAAGAACCCTCGTCTTGCCAGAGCCTGGCCCGGCAAGAACCAGGAGTGGCCCGTTCTGCCACGCGGCTGCGTCGCGCTGGCTCGCGTTGAGGGTGGCCAGATCCACGGTCATCTTGACCGGTCCGCCAGCTTGACGGCCATATCGATAGCGTCTCTCAGCGGGGTCGGCACACCAGCCGCGCCACGCTTGGCGATCTCAGCTAGGACTGCGTACGCGAGCTCTGGTTTGGACGATGAAGCGATCGCCGCCGCTATAACCTCGTCAACATATCCCGAAGTGCCGGCCTGGGATTTCACCCCTTTCCTCCCTACGGAGTCGACGGCGGTCTCATAGACGGCGCCATACCCAGCGTTCCACATCAGGTGCTCGAGATCGTGGTCTGTCAGTGTGGATACTCGGTCAGTCTCCTCCTCTGCTCCGACGAAGGGCAGTGCCGATGCTGCTGCCCTTTTCCCGTTCGAGTCTCCGTCAGCGAGCAGGTGCCACTCGATGCCCAGGGCACTTGCCGTCTTGAGGAGAGCTGGGGGCCAGCAGTGAGCGTACTCAACGCAGCTCACGCCGGCCAGATCGAGGTCCTTGCCCAGAATCCGGGCGAGCTCCGGCAGCATCACGAACTCGGATTGCCCTTCTACTAGCAGCCAGCACCTCGCGAACAACAACGAACCGCGCGAGGCCTTCACGTGGTAGGTGACCTTCTCGGCCTCCCGTTGATCGAGCGTCTTCTCTCCCAGCTGAAAGACCGAAATCTTTCCATTCCTTCTTGCAAGCCGTCGGATAGCAGGTAAAGGCACCGCGGCAAGGAGGTCTCCAGAGTGGCTGGCAATGACCTTCTGGCCTCTGAAGCCGTCGACGATGGACCAGAGCGCGCGAGTCGCGGACGGATGCAGATGCGCCTCAGGCTCTTCTAGGGCGAGAATAGGCTCGGCCATCCTGTCGAAAGCGTCGGCAAGACGAGACTGCAGGAAGGCCTCGAACAGGAAGAGCACCGACAGACTCTGGGTCCCTGCTCCATGCTCTGGGATTGGCAGCCTAGCGCCAGTGGTCGCCGCGAGCTTTACCTCAGTTCGGGTCAACACGTCGGCGATTCGTGCCGGCACGGCCTCGACACTCACAACATCCTCTGGGGCCAGCGGCAGGAGCCCGGCCGCCTTTGCCAGCCGCCCCTTCACCTCGTCGAAGGGTTTGTGCCCGTCAAGTACGGACTGGTTGAGCTGCTCGATCTGTTCTTCGATTTCCCGCCGCTTGTCTTCCGGAAACTGCGGGTTCTTCGTGAAAGGGGCCCAGAAGGTCCCCTTCGGCTGAAAGTGATGAGAGGCCTCCCGCACGGCTCCCACAGAGAACACGGGTGACAGGTCCTGGAGGTTCTGGATAAGGCTGACGGGCGTTCTGAGGGCGTTGCCCGCTCGGTCCAGGAACACCGCTTCCACGACCGATTCCCGAGCTGTGGAGTCGTACCGCCCCGTGACCCGGAATGTCAATTGCTGCCGCTCGTCGTCCAGCGTCTGCATCGCCCCCGGAAAGGCCTGGATCACCTCGTTCGGCCACTCCTCCTTCTGCGACTCCTCGAAAGTCAGCGTCAGAGCAATTGGTAAGGCATCGGCAGGTTCCGAGTTGGCGGTTGCCAGGTGGAAGTCGTAGTCTGAGAAGGGCATCGCGCGCCGCGTAAGTCCGCGACTCATACAGGTGTACAAAGCATCAAGCACGGAAGTCTTGCCGGTGTTGTTTTCGCCTATCAGCACTGTCGTTCGGTCCAGCGCGATTTCCAGCGCCGTGATTCCGCGGAAGTTCTCGATCTTTATCGTCTTGAGCATCATGGACTGCCGTCCTCTCTCTTTGGCGTCCCGCCCATCCGCACAAAACTGCGGGAGCGCTGCGCCACGCCGCAACTGGTCCCGTCCGCCACTCGCACTGCCGGTCGGTTAACAGCTCCGCTGCCTACGTGGACGACATGCTCGCCATCGGCCGCGAGCAGTGCACCGACGAGCCCGACGCCGAGACGCACCTGTATCTCACGGACTACCGCACGCTCTACGTCGCGCACATCGCTGAGATCACGGCCGACGATCCCCGGAAGGACCCCGCCGAGCGCGCCCGCATCCCCGCGTACTACCTCGCCGACGGCCGGGTCGCGGACTTCTGGTTCCGGCCCTGGGACATCCGGCGCCTGGTGCAGGAAGACACCGAGTCGGTCATCCGCGATCTCCAGCAGCTCCGCCATGTCCGCTACGGGGATCGGCCCGTCTCCATCTACGGCGGCATGCTGGATCTGCCGCTCATCGTCACCGAGCCGGAGCCGGTGGAGTGCTTCGACGAGGCGACCCGCGCGCACGTCACCGGCGTCGGCCCCGCGCTGGTCGACTTCGCCCGCTACCGGAACCCGGCGGCGCACGAGGCCGTCGCCGGCCGCGCCGACGTGATCCGCTGGCGCCAGCGCATCCTCGGCATCGGGTGCGAGGGGGTGCTGGTGAGGCTGGGGATGCTTAAGCCGACATAGACGCTCCCCTTGCTGCCCTTGCCCAGTCGGCCATCCTCCGACTGAAGCCGAGTTTCTCGGCGACCCCTGGCTGACGGATCACCGACTGCGGCATCTCCCGGACCCGCAGCGAATCGGGGTCGCTCACGCTCCCACTTGTCGCGTGAACCCGTGCGCCGGCTCCGGCAACCCCGCGTAACGCTTAACTGACGCACCGCGCACATTTCTTGCGACAAGCGGGCCGGAATTGCCGCGACGACGCCCGGCGCACGTGAGAGCTAGCCTCGCGGGCACCTCGCCGCCGCCGTCACACCCCGAATTCAGCGTAGTTGTTGGCGACGTCGTGCCACAACAACCGCCCCGCAGCGGAGGCATTTCGGTGAGTCCGAAGCATTGTGCACGCCTGCGTCAAGCGAGCCACGCGGCGCTGGTGTTCGTTCTTCTGCTTTCTGCCTGCGGCAAGGAGACCACCGCGCCGCAGCTGGCGGGGCCGCCGGCCGCCATGTTGGTCGTCGCCGGCGACCAGCAGTCGGCGGAGGTCGCAACCCAACTGCCCACGCCACTCGTGGTGCGCGTCCTCGACGCGGAGGGGCGCGCCGTCACCGGCCAGGTGGTCAGCTTCAGGGTGACGGCCGGCGGCGGAAGCGTGTTCGCCGGCGCTACTGCCACGAACGACAGCGGCGTCGCGCGCGAGCGGTGGACCTTGGGGACCTCGTCTGCCGATAGCCAGCGCGTCGAGGCGAGAGCCGTCGACAGTCACAGCGGGGAGGCACTCACGTTCGCAGTGTTCAGGGCGACGGCGCTTCCCGGGCCGGCCGCACACTTAGCGATCGCTGCGGGCGACAACCAGACGGGGCGCGTCGGGCAAGCGCTTCCCGAGTCGCTCGCGGTGCGGGTGAGCGACCGATACGGCAATCCGGTGCCTGGTTGCGGCGCCCGCTGGTGGGTCAGGGTGGGCGGCGGGAGCGTGAGTGCCGACTCGACGGTCACCGGCGCTGCCGGCACCACGACGGTCGCGTGGACGCTCGGCACTCGGCTCGACACGGTGCATGTGGCGAGAGCGGAGGTCGGGGCCCTCACTCCGGCCGACTTCACGGCGACACCAGGCCTGCCGCCAGACGCAGTGCTGGCGAAGGTCGCAGGCGACGCCCAGTCCGACACCGTCGCGAAGCTCCTGCCGGATTCGGTGCGCGTGAGCGTCAAGCTCGCCGACGGACGGCCCGTGCAGGGCGTCAAGATCAGGTGGTTCGTGTCATCGGGTGGCGGAGCCGTCCGCGACAGCGCCTCCACAACGGGGCCAGGCGGGGAGGCCGCTACCCGGTGGACGCTCGGGCACACTGCCGGCCCCCAGCTCATCGGGGCGAGCGTGGCGTCGCTCACGAACGTGCTGTTCACCGCTACGGCGCTCGCGGGGCCACCGGCCTCCGTACTGCTTCATGAGGGCAACGACCAGTCAGCTACCGTCGGCACGCCAGTGCCTGTCGCGCCCTCGGCCTTGGTGCGCGACGCGTACGACAACCCCGTGCCTGCCGCGGTCGCGAACTTCTCGGTCAAGTCGGGCGGCGGAGCTGTGACCGGCGCCGTGGACACGAGCGGTTCCGACGGGGTCGCCAGGGTCGGTGCATGGACCCTGGGTACGCGCGCGGGGGCGGACTCGCTCGCTGTGGCGGTGGCCGGCCTCCCGCCCGCCTTCTTCGTGGCCCGCGGTCTCGCCGGAGTCCCGGCGTCCATCCACGCGGTCGCCGGTGACACGCAGACGCAACAGGTCGCGGGGGCCGTGGCCATCCGTCCCGCGGTTGAGGTGAGGGACCAATACGGGAACGCTGTCCCGGCGGCAGAGGTCACGTTCTCGGTGGTTTCAGGTGGGGGGACCCTGACCGACTCCGTTGTCCCGACCGATTCGCTGGGCGTGGCGGCCGTCGGCAGCTGGAGCCTCGGGATCAAGCCCGGCAGTAACGCACTCAGCGCCCTCCTGTCCAGCCTGCCATCCGTCAGCTTCGCCGCACGCGGCGACCCGCTTTCGTTCTCCTCCGTGACCGCGGGCGAGGTCAACTCCTGCGGAGTCACTGCCCCGGGCGTGATGTACTGCTGGGGCTGGTCCATCTGGCTCGGCACCGGCGCACCGTATCCTCACCCGCAAGCCGCCGAACATCGCTTCCTCGCCGGCTCGGAGGCTGTGGGCACCCACCACGCCTGCGCGATCACGACCTCCGGAGGCACGTATTGCTGGAGCCTCCAACAGGTGGAGAATCGCGGCCAACTGGGAACGGGCCCGAGCGGCGCAGATGGCGACGTTCAGACATCGGCTCGCTTCGTGCAGCTCTCCGCTGGCTATTACACTACCTGCGGCCTGACGGCCGACGGGACGGCGTACTGCTGGGGCCAGAACAGCGCCGGGCAGATCGGCGACAGCACCACGACGAATCGCTCGACTCCGGTGCCGGTCCATACAACGCTCCGTTTCCAGTCCGTCAGCGTCGGTACGGGCCACGCGTGCGGTATCGGCGTGGACAGCCTGATGTACTGCTGGGGTGACAACTCGTACGGGCAGCTCGGTGTCGGGGACAACCTGGTCCGGCTCGTGCCCACCCCGTCGATCCCTGCGCGAAAGTACCTGTCCGTTTCGGCGGGGGCGCTGAGCACCTGTGCGGTGGGAGCCGACTCACTCGGCTACTGCGTCGGCAGCAATGCTTATGGAATGCTCGGCAGCTACATAGGCAGCCAGGGGCTCACCGCGTGGACAAACCCGGTGGATTCCACGCTGCGGTTCCGCGCGATGGCGGCGGGCCACCTATACTTCAACTGTGGGGTGGATGCAGGGCAGACCGGCCGGTGCTGGGGATACAACTACGACGGGCAGCTGGGCAACGGGTCGACGGCCCCGGGTCCCAGCAACATCGGCACCGTGAGCATCGCGGCCAAGGTACTCAGTATCTCCTCGGGGCAGGGACACTCCTGCGCCCTGACGGAGGGGGGGACGGTCTTTTGCTGGGGCCAGAACGCGAACGGGGAGTTGGGCCTGGGGGTTCGCACCGCCAACAGCCCCGTCCCGCAACTGATTGCAGGTCAGCAATAGCCGAGCAGCACGCGCTGGCGCGGCGATTCGACTGCAGGCTCAACGGATCTCGACCGGCGGGGTTCGCAGGGGCCCCAAGCCGCGAGGCCAGGACGCCCCTCAGTCCGCTGGCAATCGGTCCCGGCGGCCATGACAGCGCCATGCTCGGTGAAGACGAACGGCAACTTGCGCCGGCCGCCATGGCGCGAACTTGATGTCGCAATTTGCGATATCAAGTTTGTGACCTCGGTCGGAGTCAAGCGAAAGACCCGCGCTGAACTACCCCCGCTTCAGCCGGTCGAAGTACTCCTTCCGCACCTTCGCCACCTTGGGCGCGATCACCACGCGGCAGTACCCCTGCGCGGGGTTCCGCCGGTAGTAGTCGCGGTGGTACTCCTCGGCCGGGTAGAACGCCACCAGCGGCACGACCTCGGTGACGATCGGGTCCGGCCACAGGCGCCGCAGCCCGAGCCCCGCGATGACCTCCCGCGCCGCGCGCTCCTGCTCCGCCGAATGGACGAAGACCGCCGAGCGGTACTGCGTGCCGTGGTCCGGCCCCTGGCGGTTCAGCGTCGTCGGGTCGTGGATGGTGAAGAAGACGCCGAGCAGATCCCGGTAGGTGATCACCGCCGGGTCGAACACCACCTGTACGGCTTCCGCGTGGCCGGTCGTGCCCGTGCACACCAGTTCGTACGACGGGTTCGGCTCCGTGCCGCCGGCATAGCCCGACGTGACGCGCTCGATGCCCTCGAGCTCGAGCAGCGCGGCCTCCAGGCACCAGAAGCAGCCCCCGGCCAGCGTCGCGGTTTCGGTCCGGCTCACGGCTTCGCCCCGCCGTCCTTCCAGCGCTCCAGCAGGTAGCCGCGCTCGCCCGCGAAGGCGGCGCCCAGCGCCTCCACCGCCCGGTCCACCTCCGCCGCCGGGCGGTCCTGGTGGGC
>JAJYJR010000219.1 GCA_021789355.1 Chloroflexota bacterium
CTTCCTGCCCGAGCACACGACCGCGGTCGCGCTCCTGGACCGCCTTCTCCACCATGCCGTGACGGTCGTCACGTCGGGCGACTCCTACCGGATGAAGGAAGCAAGAACGAGAGCGGGTGGGCCATCGACGAAGGCCTGAGAAGACCTCCGGGTGGGGACTTTTCACGGCCAAGAGTGGGACTTTCACATGGCCATTGACAAGCGACTGACCTGCTTTCCAGCGGGACCACATGTCTCGCTTCTGCTCGGCCGTCAGTGTGGGTCTGCTCGCCTGTGCCACCGGCCACCTCCCGATCGATACCGCATCAAGGTCGATGTTGCATCGATCGGTTGAATCCGCCCCGCCTATCGGCCCTGCCCGTCGAGTTCGAGGTCCGCTGGCGCGTCCTCCAGGACCCCGCCGCTCGGCTCGGCTCGCTCGCGGCCCTCCTCATCGGCGCCCGCGACCGCGCCCGGCGCAACACCGCGGCCTACATGGCCGACGCGAAGACGCGCTCGGTGCTACGGCTGCTCGAGGGCGAGAACGAGGAGCGCGCTCGAGCGGGCCTGGCGCCCCTCGTGGCGACCGTCAAGCCCGGACTCCGGACGCTCTCGATCGCGGTGGCGGGGCTCACCCTCGCCGACTTCCCCTCGCGCCTGCGCGACTGGAACGGCACGGCGAACGGAGCGGTGGATCCGCTGCCGTTATCGGCGGGCTCGAGCTACGAGGCGCACTGGCGGTGCCACCGCTGCGGGCACCGCTGGACGGCGCCGGTCGCGCAGCGCACAAAGCGGCTCACGCGCTGCGGGCGCTGCCACACTGAGCGCGCCGACGGGCTGAACTCGCTCGCCGCGCTCCATCCCGAGTTCCTGCCCGAGTGGGACGCCGAGACCAACGCGCCGTTGCGCCCGGAGCGCATCAAGGCGACCTACGACAAGACGGTGGCCTGGCACTGCCCCGACGATCCGACGCACCCGGGCTACGGGATGTCGCCGTATGCGCGGGCGAAGGTCGAGGTCGGCTGCCCGATCTGCCGGAAGCGGCGGCGCGCCGTGGCCCGCCGGGAGAGGAAGCGGGCCGCGTAGGCCGTGCCGGAGCGTTCAGTCGCGCTCCGGTTCGTCGGGTCGCGGGGCAAGGTGATGGTCGTGCTTGCCCCGAGCGCAGTTCCAGCACAGACCGTTCTCGCCGAGGTTCTCTGCTCGAGGACAGGGCCTTCCAACTTCGCGGCACTGGCATGTTCCGAGCGGACGGGGTTTAGGTATCTCGGGCTCCGGCACTTGGATCCTCCCCTCCCTGCTTACGCGGCGACTACCGCTGCCTCATGGGCAGCCGCGCGCGCCTCCTCAAAGACTGCAACCCGACTCGCACCGCGCGCCTCTACGGTCGCGCGTCCGAACGCCCGAACGGAGGCATGGTCATACGAAACGACGTGGCACACGCCACGCGCGGCGACTTCCGAGTGATCTCGGGCGGTCACCTCGACCGACCCGAACGCGTTCACACGTGCCGCGCCACTGGCATCGACTCGAAGTGGACGATTCGACGCGGCCTTGACGCTCGCATGGCCACTGGCCCTGACGGTCGTTTCCTCGAAGGCGTCCACCGTCACCTCATCAGTTGCGACAACGGAGGCACGATCCTGAACGATGACCCGCGCCCGTTCAGATGCGGTCACGGCCACCTCGCCGCGCGCCAGCACGTGCCCCTGACCCGAGACGTCCACGACGGCCTGCTCCTCGGCGGTCACGAATGCGGAGCCTGTCACACGAACGCGAGCTCGCTCACGGGCCACGACCTCGTGGCCGCTGGCGACCACGAAGGAACCGTTGCCGCGACACACCACCACGCGCATCCCTTGCGACGGCGACGCGAGGGCGCGGTCCAGTTCCGTCTGGTTGAAGACGTCCGAAGACTCCATGACAGTAGCTTTCGGCAGACTGCGGCGCTTGTCAACGTGGCGGCCTATCCCGGTCGGGCACGCGCCTGCCAGTCCTGGCCCGGCGGATTATGTCTACGACCGCGTCTGACGGGAACTCCGTCCGCCTCCTATACCAACCGGCTATGCCGCACTGGCGGGCCCATCTCGCTTGACAACAGGGAAATCGCGCCAACCGTCGCAGGGCCGGCCGTCAGACGCCACCGGGCGCCCGACTACCCGTCGCCCAGGCGGAGTCGCTCGACATGAAGCCCATCGGACGCGCCATGCCGGTCACCTGCCCGGCGTGCGGCATCGGCGCGGTGGCCGGCAGGTGCACGCTCACGCGGGGCGCGATCGTGACCCTCTACTGCGACGCCTGTGCGCTCCACATCGAGAACGGGATCGTCCTCGCCCACGGGGTCGACATCGATCCCGACGACATCCGCGACCTCGCGCGTCGGCGGGCCCCGAACGCGAGCCCTGAGGAGCTGTACATCGCACCCGAAGCACGGCCCCTGCTTCTGGTCCCCACCGATGCGGGCGACCCGGATGAGCATGCGACGGACTGGCCGCCGATCACCTCGCTCACGATCCGGTTCGCGCGGCAGCCCAGCAAGACCTCCCCACGATGAGCGGACTCATCAACCGCCTCTCCTGGCTCCTCATCGGGTTCGTCGCGGCCACCGGCGGCTTCACCCTTGTCGTGGTGGCCGGGGCGGCACTCGTCTTCCACGCCGCCCTCCCGTTGCCGACCGTCTGGCTGATCGTGGCGGCAGTGGCGGTCTACCTGATGCTGCGCGGCGAGCCCGCGGCACCCGCGACACCGCAGCCGCCATCTTCGCCGGCGCCGTCCGAGCCCGACATCGCCGTCAAGGACCTCGAAGTGCTGCACCGCATGTTGCAGCGCGGCGACATCTCGGAAGCCACCTACCGGCAGGCCGTCGCTCGCGCGACACGTCGGTTTGCGCCGCCCCCGCCGCCCCCGCCGCGGCGGCGCCGACGCTGGTGGTGAGAAGCACCCCTGCGACACGGCACCCATCACCCGACCGACGGTGCCACCCCGGGCCCGTGCACAGACCCTTGACGCCCGACGAGATTCCGTGTGTTCCTCGCCCGACCGCTCCGACGGGATCGCGAGCCAGCCAGCTGGACTCGGTACGCCGCCGGCCAAATTCACCCCGCGTTCGAGTGAACGGCGATGCCGGAGCGGCTCAATCACGCTCCGGCATCGTCTCTTCCTGCGCGGAGCTCCCCGACCCGTCCCCTCTCCCGGGAGACGGCTTGCCTTATGCAGCGTCGTCCTCGGCCAGCAGCTCGTCGATCTCCTCGCGGCTCAGGTACTCGCCGCCCCCATCCGGTGTCGCCGCTCGGACCAGATACGCGGGGAGGAGCTCGGCCTGCTGTGCCTCGGCGTGCAGGATCCGGAGCAAGACGGCGTCACAGCCGGCATTGCGCAGATAGCCGCTGACGTCACCGATGTCGAGCAGCCTGCAGGTCGGGCACTTCGGCCGCCGTCCGTGGCCGACCACGAACTCGGTCGTCCGGCGCAGCGCATCGAACTCGGCACCGGTGACGTGGCTCCCATCCTCCAGCCGGCCCTTGAGCAGGCGGTCCACGACGTGCCGCACGGCGACGTCGCGGCTCTCGGGCGCCATGCGGCGTGCCATCGCGGTCCGCCGCGCGAGTTCCGCCTGGCGCGCCACCCAGCGCACGGGATCGTCCCGCTCGGCGACCACCCGTTCGGCGATCGCCCGGGCCCAGCGGTCGGGCCAGCGCACCCGCACGCCGGTCCGGCGATGGAAGGAGCTCTCCAGCAGGACCGTGCGGGCCACGCTGGTCAGGGCGCGTGGCACCTCGAGCGTGACGAGCTCCCCGTCAAGGGGCAGGAACAGAGCGGGCATGGCTGACCTCCTGGAGCGGGCCGCGGGCCGTAAGGGGAACGGGAAGTGCAAGGGGAGAGCGGAAGCCTTCCCCTGACCCTTACCCGTACCCGCGACTCTTACCCTTGCCGGGTCTGCGTTCCTGTCAAGGTTCGAGGCCGGCCGTTGGCCTCGGGGCAGGGCCACCGCGCGAGTCGGCGCCTGTGGTCTCGACCGGACCGGATCGGGTGGAATCAGGCGAAGGAGCGCGACCGTGCCCGCGCGCCTCCGTGGACGGACGCGGTGCGCGCCCGCACCGCAACTTTGCCCCGGATCCCGCGCTGCCCCTTGACGCCCACGCAAGCCCGCCGAAGCTCGCGCGTCGCTCAAAGGAGCCGCCACCACGACCAGTGGGACGAGCCGCGACGCAAGCGAGAGGGAAGCCCGATGGGACGAGCAGCAACCCGGAAGCGCCAGCGCCACCAGATGCGCACGTGGCAGACCCGCAACCCCTGGACCGGAGAACGCGAGACGTTCCCCGTCTGCGTGGACGACGAAGCGCTAGGCGAATGGGAGCTGCACCGGGTGCGACTGGCGGCAGCCGGCTACCCAGACCGGCCGCCCGAGTTCGACAGCCCGAACCTCCGCGCCTGGAGCGCGGTCCCAGGCACGCCGGTGCGGTTTCGCGCGCGCGATGCGGCGCAGTCCGCGGTCCATCTCGGCGGCGACCCCGAGGCCCACCTCCTCGGCTTGTGGCGGTCGTGGAACGGCGAGAGCGGGGTCAAGATCATCGTCGGTCGCCGCGACGACGGCATGTTCGTCCTCAAGTTCGTGTTCGAGTCGCTCACCGACCACGTCTCCGTGCCGGCCTGGTTCGCGAACGCGGAGGAGGCCCGAGCCGCCATCGAGGACTTCAGCCGCACGGTGCTCCCGGAGTTCGGCCTGCCCCCACTGCACTTCACCTCCGCCGAGGCGATGCTCGCCGAGCTCGCCGGCGCCGCGTGAGCGGCCCATCCATCCCCCCGGAAAGGAGCACACCCGTGAGCAGCACGTGGCGCGCCGAGCTGTGGGTCCACGGCTCCCGCCCCGACCGCGCCGACGACATCCAGGCCGCCCTCGACGACGCCTGGGGCGAGATGGTGGTGAACGGCTACGCCCACGAGGACGCCGGTGAGGCGGAGATCGCCTGCTCGGGCGTCGGTCAGATCACGGCCGGCGGGTCGTTCGAGGCGCGCGCGGCCGAGCTGGCCGAGATCGTGTGGGAGGCGAACGGCGCGTACGCCGACGTTGAGGCGGCGGGCACGTGCCTCGACGGCCTCGAGCAGCGGACGTGGGCGTCGAGCGAAGACGACTACAAGGCGTCGATGCTGGAGGAGCGGGTGCCGGCAGTGGCGGTCGAGCCCGGAGCGCTCGGGGGTCCGGCGGGCGGCAGCGGAATGGCCGCCGCGATCGTCATCTGCCGCTCGATGGGCGACGGCGACGCCACCGCCTACGGTCCCTTCGTGGCGGCCTCCTTCGACGAGGCCGTGGCGGCTGCGAAGGCGTGGCTCCGGACGCAGCCGTGCAGACCTGCCCGGCGCGATCCGTTCTGGACCTCGCCCCGTGAGCTCACTTGCGAACGGCTGCTGCGCGGCGAGGACGGCCCCGCGGGCCACGAGATCGTGTGGCTGGAGGCGCCGTAGGGCCCTCCCGACGCCGAGTGAGCACGACGACGTTCGATGGCGGGTCAGTGGGAGAGAAACCGATGGGACGAGCCGCACGGACCAGGCGAGCGCGACGGCAGACGCGAAAGGCCAGGGTCACCTTCCCGAACCCGCGTGCAGGACAGCCCGCGGTGCACCAGGCGGCCCTCAGCGCCGAGGCGCTGGCGGAGTGGGCGGCCGAACGCGAGGCCCTCCGACTGGCCGGCGATCCCGATCGACCGCCCGATGTCCGCACCGGCGCCATGCGCGTCTGGCAGCTCCGTCCGGACGAGCCCCACGCGTGCCCCGCCATCGGGCTCGACGAGACCATCGTCGCCGGCTGGATGGCCGGCCATCGTCTCGGCGTGGTGGCCACGCTGCTCGTCTCGCGGCTGCCGGACGGTCGTGTCCTGCTCCGCTACCGGGCGGTCCATGCCGGCGCCATCATCAGCGATGTAGAGGTTCAGCTGGCCACCGAGGCCGACATCGAGCCTGCGGTCCGCCCCGTCTTCGCCCGCTGGGCCGAGCTCGGCTTCGAGCCGCCAGACGCGGCGTCCGCGGCCGACTTCGCGGAGGCGATGCGGCTCGTCCGGCGTCTTGACGAGGTCGCCTGACCGGGACGCCGGCGTGATCGCCGACTCCGACCACTCGCAACGCGACGCCCGGGGCCCGGCCCGGCCCGGCTTCGACGCTCGTCTCCGGGAACCGCGCATCGTCAACGGGAGGAGGCGACAACTCCCGGTGTGGACAGGCGGCTTGAGGCTCCGACGCGGCCTCCTGACGGAACGGCCGGGTCGGGCATCAACGTTGCACACGTCCAGCACGCGCGCATAGCCGAGTGGCACCTCGCAGACGCGACTCCTGCCCTCCGGCGTCAAGGGGGAGGGGATCCACCGTCGTCGCGCACAGGCAGGTCGCGCGCATCGCGCAGGTAGCGCGCCCGGAAGGCGACGAAGTCGACCTCGCGCACGCGGTACGAGCGCCGGCCGCCGGCATCGAAGGCCACCGCCGCGAGGCGCCCGAGCTCGACCTGGCGCAGAACCCAGCGGCGCGTGTAGCCGAGTTCGGCGGCGATCTCCGGGATCGTGCGGTAGCGGGTCATGCGATGCGCCCCGTCAGGCTCTGCGGAGCTGACCCGAACGAGGGGCCAGCACGGGCGAGCGTGGTCGAGGGAGGCGCACCGTCAAGCAAGGCGGGCTTCCCTGGCCGCGAACGTTGGGAACGCTGGGCAGGCAGGGCACGGTGGGAACGAATGGACTCGACGCTCGACGCCGCGTGCGCTTCTGTACGGGCCGACGGTCTGCGCAGGAGAGTTCACACCGATGTCCAGGCACGCACCGCGCCTATCGGATCGGCGCACACGGCGCTGGTTGCACACCCACCGGGTGGTGGTGCGTGGTCTCACGCTGGTCGATCACGTGGGCTCGCCGCGGGCCACCCGCGAGGTCGCGAGCCTGGCCGCTATGCTGCGTGCGCCTGAGCAGGTCGCCGCGGCTGGCGGATCGATCGTGCGCGGTGTGTTGTTCGCGGGCCCGCCCGGGGTGGGCAAGACGAACCTCGCGCGCATCCTCGCGGCGCTCCTCGGCGACGCCGTTCCCTACTACGAGTGCACCGCCGCCGAGCTCACCGAGCGGCGCGTCGCTGCGCTGGCGCGCTTCTTCGCCGGGCACCCGGCGCCCGCGGTCCTGTACATCGACGAGATCGACGCGGTGGCCCTCGAGCGTGGTTCGCGGGTCCACGACCGGCGCTCGCGGAGCGTGCTTTATGCCCTGCTCTCGGCGCTCGATGGATTGCGCGACGGGGGCCGGGTCCTCTATCTCGCCAGCACGAACACCGACCCCGCCTTCTTGGATCGCTCGCTCCTCCGCGCCGGGCGCTTCGGGCGGATGGTGCGCCTCGAGCTGCCCACGCGCGCAGAGCGGCGCGAGCTGCTCGGCTACCTGCTCGCGCGTCGCCAGGTCGCCGAGCCGCTCGATCTCGAGCGCGCCGCCGAGCTCACCCGGGGGCGCAGCGGCGCCGACCTCGTCGGCGCGCTCGACGACGGACTCGCCCTGGCACTCGCCGACGGCGTCGCGAGCGGCCTCACGTGGCGGCACCTGGTCGAGGCCATCCGTCGCCACGGGGAGGTCGACGAGGTTCCTGCCCTCGCTCCGGCCCAGCGCCGCCGCCAGGCCGTCCACGAAAGCGCGCATGCCGTCGTGGCCCTGGAGCTCCTGGGCCCGGGTGCCATCACCGCGATAGCGCTCGGCGATCATCGCGGGGGTCGCACCGAGCTCGGTCCCGACGACGGCTCGCGCCCCGACCTGCCTGACGAGGAGCTACTTGCCCGCGTCGCCGTCCTTCTCGCGGGCGCCATCGGCGAGCGCCTGTTCCTGGGCTCGGGGTCGCTCGGGGGTGGCAGCGACATGCAGCAGGCGACGGAGCTGCTGCTGTCCCGCCTATCGTGCGGCACCGATCCGGCGTGGGGCGAGCTGTGCACCGACGCCTTTGTCCGGGAGACCGGTCCGCGCCTCCTCGATGCGCGCGCCGCCGCGGTGCGCCTCGAACTCGATCATCAGGCTGCGCGAGCCGCCGCGATCCTGGAACACCGGCGGGACGCCGTGCTGGCCTTCGCCGACACGCTGCTCGCGGACGAGGCACTGAGCGGCGATGCCCTCAGCGCAGCGCTCGGCGCGCTGCCCCGGGAGAGCGAGGTGGGGGTTGCCTGATGGGCGTCGTTCGCCTCGCCGTGCGGTTGCTCCTCCTGGTGGTGTTCTGCGCGGCCCTTGCCGCCGTCGTGTTGGCCGCCCTCATCGCCGCGGCCGCGTGGACGCTCCTGCGGGTGGCCGCGCCGGACCCGGGATCGAGGGGCTAGTGGCGCCGTGAATCCCTGGCTGGTCCTCGGTGTCGACCCGAGCGCGGACGCCGGAGCCGTGCGCGCCGCCTACCACCGCCTCGCTCGCCAGCACCACCCCGACCACGGTGGATCGACGGCCCAGATGCGCGAGATCAACGCCGCCTACGGGCTCCTCGATGCCACCCTGCGGGCCGCGTCGAACCGCTCGACAGGGGCCGGAAGCTCCGCCGATCCGGCAGGCTGCTCCGGCGCCCGTGCCGCGTCGGCTACCGACGCACGACCGGCGGCATCGTGGTCGCGGCGTGCGCGGAGCTGGCTGGCGGGCTCCCGGCCCGGGCAGTGGCTGACCTCGCTCGTGATCCTCATGGTCGTGCACCAGGTCGCGGTGGCCGCAGCGATCGGGGCGCCCTCGTTCCTTGAAACGCTCGTGGCACTCCTCGCGCTGTCGCTGCAGGCAGCCGCCACGCCTGCCGGGCAGGCTTTCGCCCCGGGCCGCGACGCCCTGGCGCTCGCGGTCCTTATGCTGCGCGCCGCCTTCTGGTGCGCCGATCAGTGGTGACGTCGCGCACCAGAAGTCGTCAGGCGGCCCTTGACCGTGGCTCCACCTCGCCGAAGCTCCCGCACCGCTCGGGCCATGGGCGGTCCCCCTCGCAGTGCGGAGCTTCCCGATGACATCTCCAGACGCCGAGGTCCGGCCCGACGACGTGGCAGCGCGCCTGCCCGAGCCGC
>JAJYJR010000220.1 GCA_021789355.1 Chloroflexota bacterium
GCCGCAGCACCACCGGTCGGGCCGCCGAGATGGCGTTCGCCCGGTTGGCGCAGACGAGCCCGTCGTCGCCGACGAACACCTCCCCGACCAGCTCCTCCCGCCTCAGAGCGCTCCGCGCCACCGGCCCCGCCAGGTAGTCCAGCGTGGGCCCCCACGCGGGATCCTCGACCAGCAGCCCCGCGCCGGCCTGCTCGAGGCCCCGCAGCGCCTTGTTCAGCGCGGAGCCGAACGTCCGGTCGATCGCCATCACCTCACCGGTCGCCTTCATCTGCGATCCCAGCGTGCGGTCGGCCCCCGGAAACTTGTCGAACGGGAACCGCGGCAGCTTGACCACCACGTAGTCGAGCGCCGGTTCGAAGGCCGCCACGGTGGTGCCGGTGACCGCGTTCGGGATCTCCGCCAGCCGGCGCCCGATCGCGATCTGCGCCGCGACCCGAGCGATGGGGTAGCCGGTCGCCTTCGAGGCCAGCGCCGACGAGCGGCTCACCCGGGGATTGACCTCGATCACCGCGTGCTCCCGCCCGTCCGGGGACAGCGCGAACTGCACGTTGCAGCCACCCTCCACGCCCAGCGCGCGGATGATCGACAGCGCCGCGGAGCGCAACCGCTGGTGGACCTGGTCGGGCAGCGTCTGCACCGGCGCCACCACGATCGAGTCGCCGGTGTGCACGCCCAGTGGATCGACGTTCTCCATCGAGCAGACCGCGATGCACGTGTCGTCGGCGTCGCGCATCACCTCGTATTCGATCTCCTGCCAGCCGACCAGGCAGCGCTCGACGATCACCTGGCCGATGGGACTCGCGCGGAGCCCGGTGCGCACCCGCTCGCGGTAGGCGGCCTCGGTCTCCACGATGCCGCCCCCGGTGCCGCCCAGCGTGAACGCCGGCCGGATGATGGCCGGCAGCCCGATCCGCTCGAGCGCGCGGGCGGCGGACGCGTGCCGCTCCGCCTCCGTGGCCCCCTGCACGATCTCCGACGGCGGGTACGGCTGCCCGATCCGATCGAGCAGCCCGCGGAACCGCTCCCGGTCCTCGGCCATCTCGATCGCCTCGAGCGGCGTGCCGAGGAGCGGCACCCCCGTGCGCTCCAGGATCCCTTCGCGGGAGAGCGCCACCGCCAGGTTGAGGGCGGTCTGCCCGCCCAGCCCGGCCAGGATGCCGTCCGGTCGCTCGCGCTCGACGATCCGCTCGACCACGTCGACGGTGAGCGGCTCGAGGTACACGACGTCCGCGACGCCGGGGTCGGTCATGATGGTGGCCGGATTCGAGTTGAGCAGGATCGTGCGGACGCCCTCGTCCCGCAGGGCGCGGCACGCCTGCGTCCCCGCGTAGTCGAACTCCGCCGCCTGGCCGATCACCACGGGCCCCGAGCCCAGGATGAGGACCGTCCGAGGTCGGGCCCGGGATCCCGCAGCGGCCCGTGCCGTGCCGCTCACGCGCGCACCGGCCGGATGGGGCCCCGCTCGCCGCGCTTCACGTGCTCCACGAACCGGTCGAACACCTCCAGGGCGTCGAGCGGCCCCGGCGATCCCTCGGGGTGGTACTGCACCGATTCGACCGGCAACTCCGAGTGGCGTAGCCCCTCGACCGACCCGTCGTTCAGGTTGCGCTGGCTGACGTAGAAGCCGCTCGAGGGCCGGATGCTCTCGCCGACCACCTGGACCTCGTGGTTCTGCGCGGTCACCTGCACCCGCCCCGATCCCAGGTCCTGGACCGGATGGTTCGCGCCGTGGTGGCCGAAGCGGAGCCGGCGCGTCTCTCCCCCGGCCGCGAGCCCGACCAGTTGATGGCCCAGGCAGATCGCCAGCAGGGGCCGGCCGTCGGCGAGCGCGGCCCGCGCGAGCGCCACGGGTGCGGCCAGGCGGGCCGGGTCCCCGGGTCCGGGCGACAGCACCAGGCCGTCGATGCCCGGCGCGAGTGCCTCGGCCGGTCCCACGACGTGCGGCAGCACGCGGACGCGCGCCCCGCGCCGCCGAAGCCCCCGCACGATGTTCGCCTTCAGACCGAAGTCCACCACCGCGACGAGGGGTCCGTCGCCGGCCCCCACGTCGTACGGGTCGGGCGCCGACACCTGTCCCACGAAGTCCTCTTCCTCCCAGCGCGGGAGGGAGCGCGCGGCCTCGACCGCCGCCTCCGGGTCCACGTCGCCGGGCGCCGTCACGTACGCCCGCTGGGCCCCGGTCTCGCGCAGGTGGCGGGCCAGCGCGCGCGTGTCGACGCCCGCGATCGCCGGGACACCGTTCCCACGGAGAAGGTGGACGATCTGCCGCGCCCGGCCCACCACCGCCGCGGTCGCGTGCGCCACGACGAGGGCCCGCAGCCACGGCCGCTCCGACTGATCGTCCTCCACCAGGCGACCGTAGTTCCCGATCAGCGGGTAGGTCATCACGACCACCTGGCCGGCGTACGACGGGTCGGTGCAGACCTCCTGGTAGCCGGTCTGGCTGGTGTTCGCGACCAGGTCGCCCCCGGCCGCGACCGGTGCCCCGAACGCGACGCCCGGGAAGACCGCCCCGTCCTCGAGCGCCACCAGCGCCGGCCCATGGGCACCCACTCGCGGATCCACGACGGCATCCGGGGGCACGAGGAGGGGTCGCTGGAGCGGTGAGGTCATGGGACGCTGGCGGCGGAGGGGTCACCGCATGCCCCGCGGGCGCGGTGACCGAGGGATGGCGTGTGCAGGGCGGTCTCCTTCACGGTCTCACTGGGCCGATCACGCCGGCCGAGCGGCCGGCACGCCCGGCCTCACCGGGCCGGTTCACGGAACGACCGTAGAGTACATCGATTCCGGGATCGAGGCCCGGCGGCGCCTGCCTGCACGTGCATGACCTGGCGCCGGAGACGCATGATCATACGTCCTCCGCCGCCCAGGCAGCTCTTCCCTTTGCACGTGGCATCCAGGATGGGAGCATAATCATGCGACCAGCCAGGCGAGCCGGGGGGACCGGCCAGGAGTCGACCTGACGAGCTCGTCCGCCCCGTCCGTGCTACCGGCGCGGCCGGTCCGGTCGGCACTTCCGGCGGTCGTGGCGGCGGGTATGCTGCGCCCGTGAAGACTCTCCCAGTCCTCCCGACCCGGCGCGCCGACGGTGTTGTCGAGGTGTCCTGCCGCGGCGCGGAGCTCCTGGCGAATCCGCTCCTCAACAAGGACCTGGCGTTCGACGAGCAGGAGCGCGACGAGCTGGGGCTGCGTGGGCTGCTGCCGCCGCACGTGCGCACCATCGACGAGCAGGTCGCCCTCGAGCTCGAGCACGTCCGCCGCAAGGCCGACGATCTCGAGCGGTACATCGGCCTGGCCGCCCTCCAGGACCGCAACGAGACCCTCTTCTACCGGCTCCTCGTCGAGAACATCGAGGAGTTCATGCCCATCGTCTACACCCCGACCGTGGGACGGGCATGCCAGCAGTTCAGCCACGTCATGCGCCGCGCGCGGGGCGTGTGGATCACCCCGGACGACTCCGGCCGTATCGCGGACCTGCTGCACAACGCGCGCGACGAGGAGGTCCGGCTCATCGTCGCCACCGACAACGAGCGCATCCTGGGCCTCGGCGACCAGGGAGCCGGCGGGATGGGGATCCCGATCGGGAAGCTCGCCCTGTACACGGCCGGCGCCGGCATCTACCCATCGCTGACGCTGCCCGTGTCGCTCGACGTGGGCACCGACAACCAGGCGCTGCTCGAGGACCCGCTGTACATGGGCTACCGGCATCCGCGGCTGCGCGGCGCCCCGTACGACGAGTTCATCGAGGAATTCGTGGAGGCGGTCAACCTGGTGTTCCCGCACTCCCTGCTGCAATGGGAGGACTTCAAGCAACACAACGCCATCCGCGTCCTGGACCGCTTCCGGCACCGCGTCGCCAGCTTCAACGACGACATCCAGGGCACCGCGGGCGTGGTGCTCGCGGGGCTCATCGCCGCGCTGCGCATCCTCGATGAGCCGCTGCATCGCCAGCGGCTCGTGTTCGTGGGTTCCGGGGCGGCCGGCGTCGGGGTCGCGCGCCTGGTGCGCGTTGCCATGGAGCGCGAGGGAGCGGAACGAGCCACGGTCGCGCAGGCGATCGCCATGCTCGACACACACGGCCTGGTGCACACCGGTCGCGCGCCGCTCGACCCCGACAAGCTCGAGTTCGCCATGACGCCGCAGGTCATGGCGGCCCACGGGTTCGTCGGCGAGGGCCCCTTCGACCTCGAGGAGGTGGTCCGGCGGATGCGGCCGACCATGCTGATCGGCACCAGCGGAACCCCCGGGTCGTTCACCGAGGCGGCCATCCGGGAAATGGCGAAGCACGCGCGCATCCCGATCGTGATGCCGCTCTCGAACCCGACGTCCAAGTCCGAGGCGCTTCCCGAGGACATCCTGCGGTGGACCGAGGGCCGCGCGATCGTGGCGACCGGCAGCCCGTTCCCACCGGTGGAAGTCGCGGGTGAGCCGCGGCTGATCGGACAGGCCAACAATGTGTTCGTGTTCCCCGGCGTGGGCCTGGGTGCGATCGTCGCCGACGCGCGCGAGGTGACGGACGAGATGTTCCTGGTCGCCGCCCACACCCTGGCCGACATGGCGACACCGGAGCGGCTCGCGTCCGGCTCGCTCTACCCGCCCATCGGCTCGCTGCGCGAAGTGACGCGGGCCATCGCGGTGCGGGTGGTGTGCCAGGCCCGTGACTGCGGGGTGGGACGCGGCATCCACGATGAGCAGATCGAGCGAGCGATCGACGACGCCATGTGGTATCCGGCTTACCCGCGGTACGTGGCGGCATCGGCGATCGCTGCGCTCTGATCGCGGGCGAGCCGCCGGGGCGGCCAACCGCTCGGCGCGTCCCGGGGCACCGTCGCGACGCTTCGTCCGACGGCGCCGTCGCCGTGGTCGGCACGAGGCCCGCGGTCCAGGACGGCGGATCCTTCTGGCCGCGAGACCCGTACCTTCGGGTCATGGCGACCGGGTGACCCGTCCTCGACCGTAGACACGTTGTGCCACCGCTCAACGGTCGACCGAGCATCTTCGCGCCCGGGGGCCGCGTGGGCGCGCCGTCGGGCAGGGCGATCGTGCTCGTCTACGTCGTCTGCGCGGCGCTCTGGATCGCGCTGAGCGACCAGGTCGCGGGCCTGCTGTTCCCGGACCCGAGTGTCCGGACCGCGGTGGAGACGCTCAAGGGCTCGGCCTTCGTGGCGGTGACCGGCCTGCTGCTGGCCATCATGCTCCACCGCCATGACGCGCTCCGGGCGAGACAGGCGGGCGAACTGGAGACCCGGGAACGCCGCCTCCGGCTGCTCGCCGAGCACGTCCAGGACGTCATCTTCCGGTACGCGCTCGAGCCCGCTCCCGCCTTCGAGTACGTGAGCCCGGCGATCGAGCGGGTGCTCGGGTATCCGCCCGAGGCGTTCCACGCGGATCCCGGGCTCCTCGCCCGCGTGGTCCATCCGGACGACCTGCCGTTGCTGGACCCGATCTCCGGCACCTGGCGCGAGACCCGGCCGATGGTCCTGCGCGCGCGCCATGCCGACGGACACTGGGTCTGGCTCGAGCAGCGCAGCACGCCGGTCATGGACGCACACGGAGAGTACCTGGCGCTCGAGGGGGTGGCTCGCGACGTCACCGAGCAGCGCGCGGTCGAGGCGGCCCTGGCCCGCCTGATACGGGTGCAGCGGACACTCAGCGCGGCCAACCAGGCCCTCGTGCGGGCTGAACGCGAGCCCGAGTTTCTCGAGGCCATCTGCCGGGCCGTCGTCGACCCGGGCGGCTTCCGCGACGCATGGGTGGGGTACCGCACGGACGACTCGGCGGGGTCGATCCGTCCGGCGGCCCGGGCCGGAAGGGACGGCGGCTACCTCGACGCCATCGCCCTCAGCTGGCACCTCGATGGCCAGGGGGGCGGGGGGCCGGCGGGCGTCTCCATCCGGGAGGGCCGGACGGTGGTGAGCCACGACGTGGCGTCCGATCCCACGCTCGCCTGGCGCGCCGAGACGCTCGCGCGCGGCTACCGCTCGCTCGCGGCGCTGCCCCTTCGCAGCGGCGAGGCGGTCTTCGGCACCCTGGTCATCTACGCCGCCGAGCCCGACGCCTTCGGCACCGATGAGGTCGCGGTGCTCGAGGAGCTGGCGGCCGACCTCGCCTACGGCGTCGAGACGCTGCGGGCACGTGCCGGCGCCGCGGCGGCCGAGGCCGAACGCCTGCGGCTGGCGACCGTGATCGAGCAGTCGACCGAATCGGTCCTCATGACCGACGTGACCGGGGCCATCGAGTACGTCAATCCCGCCTTCGAGCGGGTCACCGGCTACTCGCGTGCCGAGGTGATCGGCCGGAATCCGCGGCTGCTCCAGAGCGGGGCGCAGTCGCCCGCCTTCTACGCGGCGATGTGGCAGACCCTCACCGCCGGACGTTCCTGGGAGGGCGACCTCGTCAACCGCCGCAAGGACGGCTCGCTCATCACCGAGGAGGCCACGATCTCTCCCGTCTGCAGCCCCACGGGCGCCACCTCTGGCTATGTGGCGGTGAAGCGGGACGTAACGCGGGAGCGACAGGCCGAGGCCCGCGAGCAGGCACGTGCCCGGGAGCGCGCCCTGGTCGCACACGCGCTGGCCGCCCTTCACCCCCAGGCCACGCCCGAGGAGACCGCGGAGGCAGTGTGCCGGCAGATCGCCCAGCTCCCGGAGGCGACGTTGGCGCTGGTGCTCGCCTTCGATCCGGACGGGCGTGCCACGCCGCTCGGGGCGGCGGCTTCGAGTGGGCGACCCATCGACTGCCATCGCCTGCCCGAGGCGCGCACCCGCGAGCTGCGCTCGCGGTCCGTCGAGGGCCCGTGGGTGCAGGGATGGGTGAAGGAGCGCGGTCACCCCTTCAACCGCGCGTTCCACGAGCTGCACGTGCGCGCCCTCGGCTACGTCCCCCTGCGGATCGACCGCGACGTCGTCGGGCTGCTCGAGGTAGGGTCGTCCGACCCGGAGGCGTCAGACCGCCTGACCGAGCGGCTGCCCGCTCTGGTGGAGTTCGCGGCGATCGCGAGCGCGGTCCTGGGGCCCTCGATCTCGTCGCGCGCCCAGCTCAGCCGGACCCGTGAGCGGATCCGGAACGTGGTCGAGCAGCGCGCGTTCCGGCCGGTCTTCCAACCGATCGTCGACCTCCCCAGCCTCGCCGTGATCGGCTACGAGGCGCTGACGCGGTTCGACGACGGCACGCCCCCGGACGAGCAGTTCCGGGAGGCGGCCGCGGTGGGGCTGGGCACCGAGCTGGAGATCGCCGCGCTGACCGCGGCGCTGCGGGCGGCCGTGGCGTTGCCCGCTCGCCCGTGGCTCAACGTGAACGTCTCGCCGGCGGTCATCGTGGCCGGTGAGCCGTTGCGCTCCATCGTCGCAAGCTACCCGGGACGGTTGGTGCTGGAGGTCACCGAACACCAGGCCATCAACGACTACGCGGCGTTCCGCGCGGCGGTCGCGGCGCTCGGGATCGACGTGCAGGTCGCCGTCGACGACGCCGGGGCCGGCTTCGCGAGCCTGCGCCACATCCTGGAGCTTCGGCCGCAGATCGTGAAGATCGACCGCTCGCTGGTGGCCGGGATCGACACCGACCCGGCCCGCCAGTCCCTCCTCGCGGGGCTGCACCACTTCGCCGACGCCGTCGGCTGCAGTCTGATCGCCGAGGGGATCGAGACGGAGGGGGAGCTCGCGACGCTGGTGGCGCTTGACATCCACGGCGGCCAGGGCTACCTGCTCGGCCGGCCGGTGCCGCTCGCGCCGGTCGGCGGCGGGACGCAAGCCTGGGGCTCCGGCCGTGCACCGGGAAGCGCCGCGCCCGTCCCGGTCGACTGACCCGCTGAGGAGGTGGTGAGCCGCGCCGGACACAACTCGAACTGCCCGCAAGGTGCGATCCGCAGGACACTCGCACTACCGCGGCGCACCCGCCGATGATCTGGTCGGGGCGAATGGAGTGGCGACGACAGTAACCATCTCATCGCCGGTTCGCCGACCTCGCTGGCGCACGTCGGCCTGATCGGCCGCGATGCCACAGTTATGCTGCCCGCATGAACCCCGAATCCATCCCCACGAGCGACAGCGGCGTCACCTGCGACGGCTGCGGCTGGCCCATGCCAGCGACCGAGCGCGGTCCGCTTGATGCCCGTGAGCCTTGCCCCCATTGCGGCTCGTTGCTTCGCGCGAGCGTGGTCAGCGCGGCCGACAGCCTGCCGGCGTTGCGCAGCAGTCTGGGCCTGAAGCTGCGCCGCGCGGGATCCCGTAGGGTCGTCCAGCAGCAGTTCGTCGGTGCCTCACGGAGCGCTGATGGCTCGTGGGTGGAGAAGGCCACTCTCCAGGACCACGAGTCCGGCAGATACCTCGAACACTTGGTCGGCCCCCACGGGACAGTGATCCATCATGACGAGGGACCGCTGTCGGAACACAAGGGCCACGGATCCGACAAACCTGAGCTCCGCACTGCGCGCGAGGGCGCGAAGCAGGCGCGAACCGAGGCTGACCGGGTCAGGGCGGACCAACTGACGTGGAGGCGAGGGCGGGGATACGCACTGGCGCACGATTCTCAGAGTGTCCCCCCGGCGGCTACGAAGGCATCGCGGACGACCGTGACCATGTCCTTGCCAACCGCGAGGGCATCGTACGCGTTATCCCTTGCCATCTGTCCGGTGCTACGCGCTTGACGCAGCGCCGGTACGGTCCCCCGCGCCTTCCACGCATAGCCGCGACGCGACGGAAACATCCTGACAAGGCCCGAGCCGTCGTCCCAGCTGACGGGCGCGACCACGATGAGCCCATGGGCGATGTGATCGCGCGCCCACCGCATCGCGAGGACAGGGGGCTCCATGCCTCGTCCGTTGGCCTCGGCGAACGCACACAGCCAGAACAGCGTCTCCCCGAGGTCCACGAATACATCATCCGGCGGGCCCTGCGTGGCGATTGCTTCGAGACGGCGGAAAGCAGCCAGGAATGCGGCGGCCAGGCGATCTGAGCCGATCGAGCTCATGTGGGCGAGGTTACATGGGACGGTGAAAG
>JAJYJR010000221.1 GCA_021789355.1 Chloroflexota bacterium
ACCCGGGCCTCCTAGGATTGCGAGGCCCTATTGACAGTCCGCCGTCGAGCGTGGCCCGCGCTCATGTCCACTCTCGTCACATCCGCATCCGGACGGATCGAGCGGATACCGGGAAGGCTTCTCGCCGCTCCCAGGCTTGAGGCACTTGGGTCCGTCGCCGGCCGGGTGAGGGGTCGCCATCTTCTCGTGCTGGATTTCGTCGGTGTCGCAGCGGCCGGCTACGTCAGCCTCACGCTCCGCTACGACCACCTGGTCGACGCGGCGACACTGTTCGCCTTCTGGCCCGCACTGGCGGTGCTCCTGTCCGTGCGCACCGTCTCCAACATCGGCCTGGGCCTGTACAGTCGGGGCTGGCGCTTCGCCAGCGTGCCCGACCTCGGTCGAATCGTTGCGGCCGTTTCCATCGGATCGCTGGTAGCTGTGGGCTCGTTCTACGGCGCGTCGGCGATCCTGGGGGTTGAGTGGGCAGCCGGGTTCCCGAGAACCTTCTGGGTAGTGGAGCCTCTGGTGAGCATGTCGATCTTCGGAAGTGCGCGTTTCGCGATCCGCGCCGCCTCCGATCTGGTTCCCCACCACGTGTCCGGTGCCAGGCTCGACCCCCGCCCCACGCTCCTGTACGGCGCCGGTCAGGCCGGGGTGCTGGTGGTGCGGTCCGCGCGGCGAGAGCCTGGCGCAGGCGTGCTCCCGGCCGGGTTCCTGGATGACGACCCCGCGCTCGCCGGCAGTACGGTCGCCGGTGTGCGGGTGTACGGCGGCCTCCGGGCGCTGGGGCAGACGGTTGCTGCGACGGGGGCCCGTTGCCTGCTCATCACGATGCCGAGCGCGTCGGGCAGCGCCATACGACGCGTGGTCGACGCCGCCCTTGCCCTCGGCCTCGAGGTTCGAACCGTTCCCTCGATGCACGACATGATCGACGGGAGCGTGGATGCGTACCGGGTCCGTCGCGTGCGCGTGGAGGACCTGCTGCGGCGGCCAATGGTCACCGAGCACGCCGCGGCGGTGCAGGAAATCATCCGGGGCAAGTCCGTCCTGATCACGGGAGCAGCGGGCTCGATCGGATCCGAGCTCGCCCGGCAGGTGCACGCGATCGGCCCAAGCCGGCTGATACTGGTCGACCGAGCCGAGAGCCCCTTGTACACCGTCCAGCGTGAGCTCGAGATGCGAGCGAGCCATGGGCGTGGGAGTGGCCAGCTGCGCGTCCATCTTGCGAACGTCGTGAGCCGGCCGGCGATGCAGCGACTCCTCCGCACAGAGGCTCCGAGCGTGATCTTCCACGCCGCCGCCTACAAGCACGTGCCGCTCATGGAGGACGATCCATCGGACGCGGCCTACGTGAACATCGGCGGCACGCTTGCGCTGCTCGACGCAGCCGTGGCGGCGGGCGTCGAGCGGTTCGTGTTCGTGTCGACCGACAAGGCCGTCCGGCCGTCGAGCGTCATGGGCGCGAGCAAGCGTATCGCCGAGATGCTCGTCGCAGACACCGCGCGGCGGACCGCGCGCCCGTACGTGGCCGTGCGCTTCGGGAACGTGCTCGGGTCCTCGGGCAGCGTGGTGCCGATCTTCCAGGACCAGCTGGAGAAGGGCCAGCCGCTGACGGTTACGGACCCCGAGATGACGCGCTTCTTCATGACCATCCCGGAGGCGGCCTGGCTGATTCTCGACGCGGCGGCCCTCGGGCACTCGGGCGACCTGTTCGTGCTCGACATGGGCGAGCCGATCCGAGTCATGGACCTCGCCCGCGACCTGATCCGGCTCGCGGGTCGGGACCCGGACAGCCAACCGATCGAGATCATGGGGCTTCGCCCGGGCGAGAAGCTCCACGAGGAGCTGTTCTACGCGGGCGAGCATGTGGAGCCCACTGAGTCTCCGAAGGTCCTGCGAGCCGTGGCACCGCCGCCCCCGGTGGGCATCCGGGAGGACGTGCAGCGGATCCTGGCGCTCGCGACCGGCGAGGAAGAGCCGCGGTTGCGTACGACGTTGCTCGCCTACGCGCGGGATCCCGCAAATGCATCTGGAGGGGTCCCCGAGGCGGAGGAGCTGTGGTCGAGGGAGCTGGCCGCCCTGGATGTGGCCACGGGAAGGCCGGGGCCCGCTGCGGTCATCGCTGCCCGCCAAACGGTTCCGTCGACGTGGGACCGCCCGCCCGCACGCGAACCAACGGTCCGGCCAATCTCCCCGCAAGGCCGGCGAGCAGCCCGCTGAGGTTGTCGGCCGTTCGGCCGTCTCGCATGATCGTCCGGGATCGGCGCTCCAATGGGGCAAGCTGATGGCGCGCGCAATCGGACCGCTTGCTGCCGGGCTCATCACGACCGAGACCGCGATGTTGGCAGGACCCCTGGGAGATCGAATAGAGCTGACCCGTCAACCCCCCGGGGCACTTGGCGCGGACATCTCGCGTCAGGTTCGGGGAGCACTCTCCGGATCAACACCGGGAAGCGGGAACCCGAGCGCTAGGTCCTCCGTCGTGGACACATTCGTGCGACGAAGCACCTGTCTGACCGTCATGGCAAGGATCTTGATGTCGAGCCCGAGGCTCCAGTGGTCTACGTACCAAACGTCGAGGGCGAGGCGGTCTCTGAAGCGGAGGGTGTTGCGTCCGTTGACGGCGCCCCAGCCCGTGACGCCCGGCCTCACGTCATGGCGCCGACGTTCCTCGGGCGTGTACTGATCCAGGTACTCCGCGAGGAGCGGTCGAGGCCCCACAAGACTCATCTCGCCTCTGAGCACGTTCCAGAACTCGGGTAATTCGTCGAGGCTCGTCGCACGAAGGAAGCGGCCGAGACGCGTGATCCGCTGATCGTCCGTGAGGTACCAGACTTCGCCCCGGCGCGGTGCGCGCATCGTCCGGAACTTGATTATCGTGAAGGGCTCTCCTCTCAGACCTGGGCGTCGCTGTCGAAAGAAGACCGGGAATCCCGAGGTGAGCGCCACCGCCAGCGCCACCCAGGCGAGCACGGGCGAGAGGACAATCAGGGCGATCAGCGCCCCGCCGACATCGACCGCGCGCTTGACAGCCAGCGACACTCGCGCCGCCTGCCGTCGGTTGGTCTTCGGCACGTGCCCGTCTCGCTCTACGCCGATGACCAGCTGACCAGGACGGCCCCCATACCCAGGGCCTGGCCGGCGCGCCAGAGCGGGCGGATGAGGGGCAGGCTGTGCGCGCGTGCCATGTTGTGGGAGGTCACATAGCGCCAGTCAGTCGGTGTGGTGGTGAACACGGTGTGGGGCCGGAGCCCCGCACGGCGGATCGTCCTTGTTAGGGAGACGGGGTCGAACGAATGCAGATGATGGGGTGGGGGAACAGTCGCGACCACGGTGCGCCTGCGGCGAAGGACCAAACGTGCCTGGGTCGCAAGGCTGCCCTCGTTCGGGGTGATGAAGAGTGCGACGCCGCCAGGTGCGAGTAGCTCCCTCACCTTGGCCAGGACGTCGCACGGGTTCGGCAGATGCTCGACGACGTCACGCAGCTTGACGAAATCGAATTCGTTCAGCGGGAGGTCGCTTTCGAGTACGGGCACGCACCGAAGGTCTACCTTGAGCTGGTCTCGCCCCTCCCGGACAAGCTGTGGATCGATGTCGATACCGATCGCGTCCCAGCCGAGGTCGGTGGCCGCTCGCACGGATGCGCCGGACCCGCATCCGATGTCGAGGAAGCGCAGTCTCCGGCTCGTGTCCCGGTCGCCTGAAGCCCAGCGGGTCATCTCACGCGCGTTCGCCAGGAGCTGTCGTCGTTCGAACGCAAGAATGCTCTGGGTCACCGGCTGGTGCATGTACTCGGTGTACTCGAATCCTCGCGACACGCCGGAGAATTCGTCGGTCGGGGCGAAGAACGGCGCAGGATTCACATAGACGAGGCCGCACGCTCCGCAGCGGCCGATCGTCCATCCTTCGACGGTCGAGAGAGTCACAAATCGGTCGGCACCGCACGCGTTACACTCGATACGCTCGGTCTCCATTGTCTCGATCCCTCCCTCCGCCGGACGGCCCTCACGGGGGAGCCTGGCTGGGTCTCCTTCCTTGACGGCGGCGCCACCTGATTATCTCGCGAAAGCCTGTCGCGCCACTCGGGCGAGATTGCGTGCGAGGTAACCAAGGCGGGCCCTGAAGGGACCCATGTCCCGTCGATCCAGAATAGCGTCGCAGTGCCGTCGGGCATAAGGCGCGAGGTAATCCGCCAGCGCATACCGCTCTGCCCCAAGGCTCGCGAGACTGTATCCGGCGTCGCGAAACACGTCGGTCCAGTACACTCCGACCCGATACGAACTGGCGGTTGGCAGGGCGCCATCGACCAGATGTCTATACTGAAGCAGCGGGAAGTTTATACCGCAGCGCACCGCCAGAAGGCCTGATAGGTTGTGCCGTCCGTTGACTTCCATCAATTTGTAGACGTGATCGCGGCTATCAAGCTTGAATTCGGTGCAGGCGAAGCCGTAGTATCCGATGGCCGCAAGGATCTCACGCCCCGGCCCGACGACTTCCGGGATTCTTTCGCTCATCGCGACGCGCGGCGACCCGAACGCGGGTGGAGCCTTCCGGATTTGGCGTGCCGTGAATTCGGTGGTGGCTTGGCCGTCCCACACGTAGGCGTTGTAGTTCACAACGGACGAATCGCCGCCCGGGATGATCTCCTGAACCATCACCTTGAGACCGGCATCAACCGCGGGTCCATATGCATTGCGCAGCTGTGCCAGCGTGTCGGCTCGGACCATCTTGCGTCTGAACCGCTCGTAGAACAGATGTCCCTCAGCCGGCTTCAGGAGGAGGGGGAATCCGATCACGGCGGCGTAATCGTCCAGTTCGCCCTCTGATCGGGGAAGAAACGTCCGGGGCGCGGGGATGTGGTGCTGTTCGGCCAACGCGTACGTCTTCGACTTGTCGATGAACCGCTCTACGATCTCCCACTCAGGGCAAGCAACCCTGAAGGCGTGCTCAAGGCGTGACTTGTGTCGAGAGACGGCGACCACGCTCTCGTCCGATGCCGGAATGAGGACGGAACCGCCGAACCGGTGGGCCTCCCGGAGGAGGGATTCGATGAAGCCGGCTTCGTCCACCAGCGGGTGCGGGACGCGGGTGTCAGCGACCACGTGCTTCGACGCCTGGGCCATGTCGCGCGTGTCGTAGTGCAGGACGGCGACCGGTATGCCGGCTTCGCCGAGTGAACGCACCACAGCCAAGGCCATTGTGTGGCCGGAGACCACGACGGCTGGTACCTGTTCGTGCGCGTGAGCGTTGCTGCTCTCAGCCCCATGTCGGTCATGCATCGGGTTTGCTCAACCGGTCTCTGGGGACGCGACGAAGGGAAAACGTCGACGCTCATGGTCTCGACGGTCCGGGATCCCGGAAGTGGCCGTCTTCTCCACGCACCTTACCACGTGCCTCGGGCAGCCGAAGGGTCGAAAAGACTGGTGCACCGCCGATATGCAGAGTGAGCCGATCTGCAGCGTGATATGGCTCGCGCGCGGCCAGACCGATCCACGACCTCAACACCAGTATGATGATGCCATGACTCGCCTGTCTTCCGCGAGGGAGAGCACACGAGCACCCGAGGATGAACGGTATACGGGCCCGGCCGACTCCGCCGGACGTGGTGACGAGTCGAATCGGCAAGGCACGCCCGTTCGGGGCGGCGACCCGGGTCTTGAGGCAACCCTTCGATCGTTCTCCGACCTCGCGTACCGGGATGCGTTCTGGCCGAGCCGACGCTACGAGGATAGGTGCGATCGGCTGGCGCTGCGCTCGCTTCTCCCGCCGACGGGCGGGCGGTTGATCGAGGTAGGCGCTGGCTTCGGTCGCTTGGCGAACGAATATGCTGGCTACATGGAAGTTGTGCTGTTGGACGCATCGGAGGCGCTACTGGAGGCGGCAAGGCTGCAGACCAAAGGCGACTCCCGCGTCTCCGTTGTGCTGGGGGACGCGTACCAGCTCCCGTTCCCCGACGCGAGCTTCGACGCTGCGGTCTGCATTAGGGTCCTGCATCATTTTGAGGATCCACGGCCGGCGATTTATGAACTGTCCCGCGTTCTGCGCCCGGGCGGCGTGCTCGTAATCGAGTCGTCCAACAAGCGCAATATGAAGGCGGTCATCGCGTATCTGATACGCCGTCAGTCTTGGTCTCCGTTTGCCCGAGGTTCTCGGAGATACGAGGGCGTCCGCCTGATTCCGGGCTTCACACGGCCTTCGATGCTACGTGATCTGACCGAGCGGGTGCCAGTCTCGGACTCCCCGCCGCGTTGGTCTGTGGCGACGTCATACCTGCACGCGCCACGAGATCTGGGAGCGTGGCTGGAGTCGGCAGGGTTGCAGATCAGCGCCTCTCGGAGCGTTGGGCTGTTCCGATTGCCGTTCTTGACGCGTTATCTGCCTCTCGCGGTCCTGATCGCCGCCGAGCGCCTGCAGCAATCGACGCTATCGCGGTTGAGCCTGGGACCGTCGCTCTGTTATCGGGCAGTGCGGACCAGTCAGAGGGGCGGTCGGCCGGGTGTCGCCGGGGACCGCGAGGAAGAGCGTGGAGTCGTGGGTCGTGTGCCCTGACGACGAGTCAACGCCAACGCGCCGTTTCACGGCAACCGGTGTGACGGTCTTGCAGGCATCCCAGGATCCCTCTGGCTGGCGATGAAGGCGGAGTTGCTGGGCCTCGATGCGGTCGAATGGGCGTCGTTCCTCCGCGCGAATGGACACGACTTCTACCACCTGCCGGCATACGTCGCTCTGTGCGCTGCCCAGGAGAACGGCACGCCGTGCGCGCTCCACGTGGCGGACGGCACGAGACGCATGTTGCTTCCCCTCATTATCCGCCCCATTCCCGGCGGGGCCTTCGACGCGACGTCGCCATATGGCTATCCCGGCCCCCTGGTGAATGGCGCGTCTGACCAGACGTTCTTTCAGTCGGCACTGATCGCCGGCGCATCGACGCTGCGATCCCGGAGGATAGTATCGGCTTTTGTCCGTCTCCACCCCCTGTTCAACGCATCTTTTCCAGACGGGTTCGGCACGCTGGTACAGCACGGGGACACAGTCAGTGTCGATCTTTCGCTCCCCGCGGACGAGCTGTGGGCGCAGACGCGCCAGAACCATCGGCGGGACATCACCCGGGCTCTTGCGCTCGGGTACGTTGCCCGGATGGACGAGGGCCTGGCGCACTACGATGCGTTCAAGGATCTGTACGGCAGGACGATGGAGCGACGGTCCGCCGCCCCCTTCTACCACTTCGACGACAGGTACTGGAACGGCCTGCGTGACGCGCTCGGTCGGCGGATGCACCTGTGTGTGGTCGAAAGGGACGGCCAGATCGCCGCTGCGGGCCTCTTCGTGGAGACCAGGGGTCTGGTGCAGTACCACCTTTCGGGAACGATCGACGGATCCTCCAGGGTCCAGCCTACGAAGCTGATGATCCAGTTCGTGCGCAGCTGGGCCAAGGAGCGAGGAGACCTCTGGCTGCATCTCGGAGGGGGTGTAGGGGCCGAGAGTGACTCGTTGATGCGGTTCAAGCTGGGGTTCTCAACGATCCGGCACCCGTTCAGAACGCTTCGGATCGTCCTGGACGAGCCGGAGTACCGGCGGCTCGTATCGGAGCACAGCCCGTTCCTCGATCCGGATGCGCGGGACGGGTTCTTCCCGCTGTACCGGAGTGACGTGACCAGGACTGGATCTGACGTGCGGGGTTGAGCCCAACCTCCCCTGCCGCCGCAGCGCTTGCTGGTGGGGGTGATACTGGATTCGCCGTCTGGCAGCGCTGATGTCATCCCACGGGATGCGTGCCCCCCAGTTATGCCCGGGCAGAGTGTGATTGGGCGGCGTGGTCGCTGACCAGTCAAGCAGACAGGACAAGACAGAAGCCGTTGCTCCCGGCAGCCTGCTTACGGTCAGCTGGGCACTGCTCCGAGGGAGGCAGGTCTCTTGACTGATCCGGGTGGTGCCCAGCGGGCGCCTCGTCGATCACTCTCGTGGTACCTGATCGGCGCGGTCATTGTGATCGCACTGCTCAGCGTGGGAGCCACCCTCGGCCGCCCGGCGGCGGTCGTCCCATCCAGTCCGGTTGCCGGCACGGCGGTGACGATGGCAGGGCCAACTACGCCGCCGATCGGCATCGCGGCCACGCCTGCCTCGGACTCCCCAACCACGCCAGCCGCCGCAGCTGCGGCCTCCCCAGCCACCACTGCCACCTCGACCGCGGCTCCGCTGGCTCCTGCGCGGACGCCGAAGCCGGTTCGCACGGCCACGCCGGTCCCCACGCCGAGGCCGACGCTGGTTCCCACGGCGACGCCGGTCCCCACGCCGAGGCCGACGGCGGCCGGCTCCCTCCCGTCTTCGATCGATGCAACCGGCACCAGGGACGCATCTGCGGCCCTGATCTCCTTCCTAAAGACGGTTCCCGATGGTTCGACGATCCTGTTCCAGGCGGGTGGTGTCTACCGCATGGACAGCGCCCTGAGGTTGGCCGGTCGCCATAACCTGACATTCGAGGGCAACGGGGCAACTCTGAAGTCGAACGGAGGCACGACCGAAGCGAGCTCCCTGTTCTGGATCGGGCGTGGTAGCGACATCATCGTCCGCGACTTCCACCTCGTCGGCAACAGTCCCACACCGGGTGTCTATCAGCGCAGCCGAGAGGGAGCACACGGCGTCCTGATCGACGGCAGTCGTGACGTCGAGGTCGCCAACGTCACGGTCAGTGGGGTATGGGGCGACTGCTTCTATGTCGGATCCTGGGCCGACACCATCTTGATCCGCGACTCATCCTGCCAGTCGAGCGGCCGCAACGGGGTGACCATCACCGCCGGCAGGAACGTGACGGTCGAGCGCGTTGCGTTCCCCAAGAGCGGCTACTGCACCTTTGACGTCGAGCCCAACCGCAGCACCGAGGGTGCCACCAACATCCTCTTCCGAAACAACACGGCCGGCACGTTCGGGCAGGATTTCGTAGCCGTTGACGGCAGCCACACCGGGGCCCCCATCAACGGCATCACCATCAGTGCGAAC
>JAJYJR010000222.1 GCA_021789355.1 Chloroflexota bacterium
CGTGTGGCTCGCGCCGGCCGACGGCTCGACCCCGGCCCGCCAGCTCACGCTCGGGTCGCGCCACGACACGCATCCGCGCTGGAGCCCCGATGGCACCCGGCTGGCCTTCCTGTCCGACCGCGAGGCGGTACTCGAGGCCGGGGGTGGCGGATTCCGACCTGACCACGCTGCCTTCGGGCGACGTCGCGGCGACGTGCCGGGGGAGGGCCCGGCCGAGCTCGCGGACGGGGCGACGCAGGTCTGGATCCTTCCTGTGGCGGGAGGCGAGGCGGCCGAGCTGACGCGGCTGCCGCACGGCGTGCGGGACCTGGCATGGAGCCCGGATGGGTCGCGGCTGTGCGTGCTGAGCACCTCGGAGACGGCGACCGCGTCGACACGGCGCCAGCGCGAGCCCGGTGAGCCCCCGGAGTCGGACTACCGTTTCATCGACCGTCTGCAGTACCAGTACAACGGCGCGGGCTTCACCCACGATCGCTTCGCTCACCTGTGGCTGGTCGACGCCGGTTCGGGCGACGTCCGCCGGCTGACGGCCGGGCCGTACAACGACGGAGCCTTCGACTGGAGCCCGGACGGCCGGCGGATCGTGTTCGAGTCGCGGCGGCACCGTGACCACGACCTGGACTGGCAGATGGAGTTGTTCCTGCTCGACGTGGAGACCGGGCGCATCGGACGGCTCACCGGGGGCCGCGGCCGCCGCGACTTCTCGGCACCGGCCTGGAGCCCGGACGGCCGCTGGATCGCCGCGGTCGGCCACCGTTACCAGGGACGCGGTCCGGCGCGCCGGGACGTCTGGCGGTTCCCCGCGGCGCCGGAGCAGGAGGGCGTGGACCTCACGGGCGCGACCGACCTGATGGTGGGTGCCAGCATGGGCAGCGACCTGTTCGGCGGCGGCGGCCCCACCCTTCACTGGAGCGGCGACGGCCGCTGGATCACGTTCACCGCGCCGATCGAGGGCAGCTATGAGCTCTGGCGCGTCGAGGCGGAGTCGGCGGCGAGCGGCTCGACGGTCGGCGACTCGACGGCCCGGGTCGAGCGGCTGACTGCCGGCCGGCACTACCTCTCGCGGATCCACCAGGTGGCGCTGGACGGAGGAGCCGTCCGTGTCGCCGCGACCCTGGCCGATGCCACCCATCCGTTCGAGGTGGTGGTGGCCGACTTCGCGCCCGACCCGACCTCGCCGGTCCCCATGGGCGCCCTGCGGCGCGTCAGCGACCTGATGGCCACGCGCTGGGCGGACGTGTCGCTCGTGGAGCCCGAGACCCGCTGGCACGAGGTGGACGGCCGCCGGATCCAGGGCTGGTTCTACCCGGCGCCCGCCCGCGATGACGGCCGGCCCGCTCCGCTGGTCGTCGAGATCCACGGGGGACCGGCGACCCTGTACGGGCACTCGCTGTTCTGGGAATGGCAGTGCCTGGTCGCGGCGGGAATGAGCGTCTACGCATGCAACCCGCGCGGGTCCGAGGGCTACGGCCAGGACTTCGTGCGGGGCAACTTCCGCGACTGGGGCGACGGCCCCATGGCCGACGTGATGGCGGGGGTGGATGCACTGGTGGCTGGGGGGCTGGCCGACCCGGACCGGCTCGGGGTGACCGGCGGCTCGTACGGCGGCTACCTGACCAGCTGGATCGTGGGGCACACCGACCGCTTCAAGGCCGCGCTCACCGCGCGGTCGGTCAACGACATGACCTCGCAGATGCTCTCCGGCGACATCGGTGGCCCCATGTTCGGGATCGAGGAGTACGGCGTGAACCCGTGGGAGGATCACGAGCTGTACTGGCGGCACAGCCCCATCGCGTATGCCGGCCGGGTGCGCACGCCGCTGCTGATCCAGCACGCGGAGAAGGACCTTCGCGTGCCGATCACGCAGGCCGAGGAGTTCTTCGCCGTGCTGCGCGCGTTCCGGCGTCCGGTGCGGCTCATGCGGGTGCCCGACGAGTCCCACGAGCTGACCAGGAGCGGGACGCCCTTCCGGCGCGTCGAGAACGTCGTGCAGGTGGTGGGCTGGTTCCGGCACTTCCTGGTGCGGGGCCGCCGGGGCCTGCCTCCGCTGCCGCGGGAGAAGCGCATCCGACCGTGACGGCCTGGCTGCGAGGGTAGGCCGGGCGGCTACCCACGTGGGTGGGTCGCTCACGACCATCGGCATGGCTTGGCGGGCCCTGCGCCCCTGTGGAGGTGGGCGCGACGGCCGTAGCGTCCCCATCGTCAAGCGTCCCACTCGGAGCCACCGATGTCCCGGCAGCGTCCCGTTCGCTCCCTGTTTCTGCGTGCCCTCGGTGGCGTCGCCGTCGCGGCGCTCGCCACGGGCTGTGCCGGCACGGCCGCCGGGCCGGCGTGGACCGAATCCGCCGCCGGTCACGCCCTCCCCGGGCCGGTGACCGCCGTGTCGGTCCCCGCAGCCGGTCCCGTGGCCGCGGTACGGGCCGTGGCCCGCCCCGCCCCGCTCGGTGCCTCCGGCACGCTCGTCTCGACTGGTGGTGAGACCTCATCCGCCGCCACCGGGGCCGCGCCGACGACCGGCGGCGCCGGGTCCGCCGCTAGGTCCGCCGCCGCCGGGTCCACCGCGGCGGCGGCGAGCACCCACGTGTACCTCACGATCGTGACCGGCGACATGATCGGGAAGACGGATTACCCGGCGTACATCCCCTCCGACTTCGTGCTGCCGGCGTACTCCACGGTGACCGTGACCGTGACCGACTTCGACAGCGCCACGCCGCTGCCCAAGGGGCTGCAGGTCTACGCGCGGGCACAGGGGATCGTCGGCGGCACGTTCACGGTCACGCCCATCGACCCGAAGTCCCCGAATGCCGCGGCCGGGCCGACCACGACCCACACCTCACTGGACCCGGCGGACGTCGCGCACACGCTGACGGCTCCCGGGCTCGGGCTGAACGTGCCGATCGCGCCGTTCGCTCGGGTGACCTTCACGGTCCGCACCGGCGCGCCGGGCACGTACACCTGGCACTGCATGGACCCCTGCGGTGGTGGACCGACCGGCTGGGGCACCGCGATGGCGGCGCGGAGCGGCTACATGGAGGGCACGATCACCGTCGCATAGGCGCGGGCCCAGCCACATCGTGCGTGGTCCTGGTGCGGCGACTGCTCCGAGAGGACTCACGGCGAAATCGGCCCGCGGACCTTGACGGGGCCCGCTACCATTCGTGCCAGTGAAATCGGTACCAGTCACACCGCCCGCCGCCGTGCGCAAGCCGGCCACGATCAAAGACGTCGCGGCCCGGGCAGGCGTCTCGACGGCCACGGTGTCCCGGTTCCTCAACGGCAACCGGGTGCGGCAGGCGCAGCGCATCGGCGAAGCGATCGAGGCGCTCACCTTTCGGCCGAACCAGCTCGCCCGGAGTCTGAAGTCGGGTTCCACGCGAACCATCGGCGTGCTGGTGCCGGACATCTCGAACCCGTTCTTCGCGGATGTCGTGAAGGGCGTCGAGTCCGTCATGCGGGCCGGCGAGTACAGTCTGCTCCTCTGCAACACCGACGAGAACGTCGAGCGGGAGAGGACAGTTATCAACCTCCTGCTGCAGAAGCAGGTCGACGGGATCCTGATGGCCCCTGCGACGGAGTGGTCGGACGCGCCGCTCATGCTGCGTGCGCGCCGCGTCCCGGTCGTGCTCATCGATCGGCGGATCGAGGCCGAAGATTTCGACGTCGTGCTCGTGGACAACGTCAACGGATCGGCGCATGCGGCGGAGTACCTGGTCTCGCTGGGGCATGAGCGGATCGCGATGATCTCGGGCCCGCTCGACACCACGCCGGGCCGGGAGCGGTACGAGGGGTTTCTCGAGGGGCTGCGGACCACGGGCCACGAGCTCGATGAGCGCTACCTGGAGGTGGCGGACTTCCGCGAGGACGGCGGCTACCAGGCCGCCCTGCGCCTGCTGGCCGTGCGCCCCGCTCCCACCGCGCTGTTCGTCTCGAACAATCTGATGTCGATCGGCGCCCTCCGCGCCATTCACAACCTGGGTATCCGTCTCCCCATGGAGATGTCGTTTGTCGGCTTCGACGATCTCGCCCTGGCCGAGCTCACCTCCCCGCCCCTGACGGTGATCTCACGCCCGAGCACAGAGCAGGGCGTCCTCGCGATGCGCCTCCTGAAGTTCCGGATGGAGGACACCGCGGAGGCCGCGCCCCGGAAGATCGTGCTGGAAACCCGACTGACCGTGCGAGGGTCGTGCGCGGGACCGCCGGCTGAACCATCCCTGACGGGCGGACTGGTGCCGTCAACCGGGGCGACGGCCCGCCGGATCGCGGGCGATCTCGACACGGCGCACGAACCGGCGGCGACCGGGACACCGTGACCCGATCGGGCCTGGCACGTCTGGAGGCACACGATGATCAAGCTGGTTGCGTTGCTGAAGCGGAAGCCGCACCTGACGCCCCAGGACTTTGAGCGGCGCTGGTTGGAGGAGCACACGCAGATCTCGAGGCGGCTTCCGGGACTGCTCGCCTACCGGATCAACATCTCCACCGCCCGCCAACCTGCGGGCTCGGAGGCGGAGCCGATCTACGACGGCACGGCCGAGATGTGGTGGGAAAGCATCGACGCCATGGAGGCCTCCTTCGAGAGCGCGATCGGGGTGGCCGCGGGCGCCGACGCCGACCAGTTCGCCGAGGTCAGGATCCACGTGTACACCGAGGAACACATCGTCATTCCTGGTCCTGCGGACGCCGCCTGACGGGGCCGCCCGCGCACCCAACGACAAGAACGTGAGGTGAGGGTCCCATGGCGAGCCAGCCGCGCATCTGCGTCGTCGGCAGCTGCATGATCGACCTGATCTCACGAGTCCCGAGGCTGCCGACGCTCGGGGAGACGCTGATGGGGCACTCCTTCCACATGGGATACGGCGGGAAGGGCGCGAACCAGGCCACGGCAGCGGCCAGGCTCGGTGCCCGAGTGTCGATGGTTGCCAGGGTCGGCAACGACGTCTTCGGCGAGGGGACCGTTGAGAATTTCCGCTCTCATGGCATCGACACCCGGTTTGTGCTGGTGGACGGAGAGCGGTTCTCGGGTGTCGCGCCGATCTTCGTGGACGACCGCGCCGCGAACGTGATTGTCATCGTTCCCGGAGCGAACTTCGGCCTCACGCCCGACGATGTCCGTGCGGCTCGCGCCGAGATCGGCCAGGCGGACATCCTCTGCTGTCAGCTCGAGGTCCCCGTGGAGACGACGCTGGAGGCGCTTCGCATCGCGCGCGCCGCGGGCGTCACGACAATCCTGAACCCCGCTCCGGCAGCACCGCTGCCGGACGAGCTCCTGTCTATCACCGACATCTGCGTCCCGAACGAGGTCGAGATCCAGATGCTCACGGGGCACTCCGCCCAGACGATCGAGGACACCGAGCGCGCGGCGCAACTCCTCCGCGCGCGAGGGCCCCGCGACGTGATCGTCACCCTGGGAAGCCGGGGCTCGCTCATCGTCACCGCGGGAGCGAGCCACCATGTACCGGCGGTGCCGGTGGACGCCGTGGATCCGACAGGAGCGGGGGACGAGTTCATCGGGGCCCTGGCGGTGTTCCTGGCCGAAGGCCGCCAGATGACGGAGGCGGTGCGCGGGGCTGGTGCCGCCGCTGCATTGTCGGTCACCCGCATCGGAACCCAGGTCTCGTTTCCGGCTCGAGAGGAACTCGAAGCGTTCCTGGGGTCGCACGACCGGCAAGCCTGACGAGCCCGTCCGCAGTAGTCGGCCGCGCTTGACGACCGGGATAGGATGGCCAAGTGAAATCGATATGGGTAATCGATCTCACATCCGGGCTGCGAGAGGAGTGACGAGTGTCCCGCGTCACGCTGAAACATCTCTCGAGGTCCTTCGGGCCGGTGGTAGCCGTCCGAGACCTGTCGCTCGAGATCCCCGACGGCACGCTGCTCTGCCTTCTCGGACCGTCAGGCAGTGGCAAGACCACGACCCTGCGCCTCATTGCCGGGCTGGAGCGACCTGATGGCGGTGAGATCTGGCTGGACGAAGACGAGATCACAAGCCTCGAACCCAGAGACCGTCACGTCGGCGTGATGTTCCAGGGGTACGCGCTGTACCCGCAGATGTCTGTCCTGGACAACATTGCGTACCCCCTCAAGGTGCGGGGCACGCCCCGGGCCGAGCGAGACACCAGAGTTGCAGATGTAGCGCGCCTGCTCGAGATCGACGGACTGCTGGGTCGCGGCGTGCAGCAGATATCCGGGGGTCAGCAACAGCGGGTGGCACTCGCGCGGGCGATCATCCAGCGGCCCCGTCTGTTCCTGCTCGACGAGCCCATCTCCAATCTCGACGCCGTTCTGCGGAGCACCATGCGTGCCGAGATTCGTCGTCTCCAGAAGATGCTGGGGGCGACCACCGTGGTGGTCAGCCACGATCAGCTGGACGCACTCGCGATGGCCGATCTGATCGCGATCATGAAGGACGGCGTGGTCCAGCAGTTGGGCACGCCCGACGACGTGTATGACCGGCCGAGCAACACCTTCGTGGCGCGGTTCATCGGCGAGCCCCAGATGAACCTGCTGCCGGCCACCATCGAGCCGCGCGACGGCACCGTCGGGGCGCGTGTTCTGGGCCACTGGCTGGCGGTGACGGACGAGGTGCGGGGCGCGTTGGCGGGGGCGACCGCGCCCGAGGTACAGCTGGGGGTGAGGCCCCGCGCGATCCGCATCCATCGAGACGCCGCCCCCGATCGCATCGGGGCCGCGGTCTATCTCGCGGCGCCCGAGGGATCGCGGGTGATCTATCAGTTCCAGATCGATGGGAGCCGGCTCACGGTCGAGGCCGAGCCGGAGTTCCGCCTGAGAGAAGGGGAGGAGGTGCACCTGGAACTTCGGCCGGAGACGCTCCACTTCTTCGCGTCGGGTTCGGAGGTCGGAACCCGACTTGCGTGATCGTGCCTGGAGGAGGGTCGCGATGATGGATGCTGTACCGATCAGTCGACGCCCGATCAGTCGGCGTCGATTCCTGACCGCGGGCGCCCGGGCGGGTGCCGCCATCGCCTTGGGCGGTGCGGCGGTCGGGCTGGTCGAAGCTTGCTCAAGTTCGCCGGCCGCGTCGGGCGGCACGAGCGCCGCATCCGGGACGGTGGCCATCGAGATCGACGAGGGCCAGAACGCCAGCCCGTTCCAGTGGTTCAACCCGGACATGAAGGCGAAGTTCGGGGCAACCACGAACATCATCGGCCTGCCGTTCGTAGGGCAGTACGAGAAGATCGTCGCCGAGATGGTGACGCGCAGCAGCATCTACGACGTGCTGGTGTTCCCGCCCCAGATGATCGGCGACTTCGTCAGCAACGGCTTCCTGACGCCCCTGACAGACCTGGGAAAGGAAGCCGACTTCAACCTCGACGACGTGCTACCCGCCTACCGCGACCCGAACCTGCGCCGCAATGGCAAGCTTTACGCGGCCGCCTACGACGGGGACATCCTGCAGATCGCCTACCGCACCGACGTGTTCCAGTCCGCGGGCATCAGCCAGCCGCCGCAGACCTGGGACGACTTCGTCAACCTCGCGAAGGAGCTGCACAAGCCGCCCACCCAGTACGGCAACGCGTTCCTCGCGCAGCGCGGCTTCTGCTACGCGTGGTTCATGAACATCTTCGCCGCCCTCGGCGGGAAGTGGTTCACCACCGACATGAAGCCCGCGATCAACACCGATCAGGGTGTCCAGGCCCTCCAGACGCTGGTCACCCTCGCCCAGTACGCGCCGCCGAACATCCTGCAGATCGGCTACCAGGAGTTGAACGAGGCGTACCTGAACGGCTCCACCGCGATGGTCGTCCAGTGGGACGATCTGGCGCTGAAGGCGGAGGACCCGAGCCAGAGCAAGGTCGTGGGCAAGAACGCCTACGCGCCGTGCCCGGTCCGCAACTATATGCCGTACTCGCGCGTGATGGCCGTATCCGCATTCTCCAAGAACCAGGCGAACGCCTACAAGGTCATCCAGTACATGGACAGCGCGGACGTCAGCATCAAGGACGTCTACGACCCCAAGTGCGGCGAGGATCCCTTCCGCCAGTCGCACCTCGATCCGACCAAGGTCAAGGATCACCTGGGCAACCCGTCGATGCCACCGGCGCAAGCCCAGAGCTACGTCTCCGCGATCAAGACATGCCTGACCACGGGCTATCCAGAGCTGTCGATCCCCGGCGCCCCCCGGTACCTGGACATCCTGGATCTGTTCGTGAGCGAAGCGCTGGCGGGGAGTCTCACGCCGTCCCAGGCCCTCACGCAGGCCGCCAACGAGTGGGACAGCATCACCTCGTCGCTTGGTCAGGACAACCAGGTCAAGGCCTACGCTGACTGGGTCAACAGCTTCCACACCGCAGGCATCAGCTACTGAGCCGCGGACGCCGGGTCGCGGTGGCGCCCATTGGGGTTTCGATGACAGCAATCGCGCGTCGCCGTTCGCGTTGGTCGGGAGGGCGGCGCTTCGCCCTCCTGGCCGTTCTTCCCGCCACCATCATTCTGGTCGCGCTGAGCATCTTTCCGCTGCTCTACTCCCTGCGTCTTTCGTTCACCGATCAGCAGCTGCTGTCGCTCGTGCCATCGCGTTTCGTCGGGCTCGCAAATTACGCCGAGCTGCTCCAGGACAACCTGTTCTGGAGCAGCCTGCTGGTCACCGCCGCCTTCGCGGCCTCCGTCGTGACCTTCCAGCTGGGGGTCGGGCTGGCGCTGGCGCTCGCGCTCCACCGGCTGCCGCGGTACCAGCAGTTCCTCGCGACCCTGTTGCTCATCCCCAGCATCATCTCGTCGTCGGTCGCCTCGTTCCAGTGGCGCTCGCTCTTCGACTACAGCTCGGGCCCGCTCAACTTCTTCCTCGGCGCCCTGCACCTTCCGCTCCTCACCTGGACCGCCGACCCGCGACTGGCTCTGCCGTCGCTGCTCCTCGTGGACTTCTGGCAATGGACGCCGTTCGTGACGCTCCTCCTGCTGGCAGGGCTCCACGCGCTGCCGGCGCCGGTCTTCGAGGCTGCGCGGGTGGATGG
>JAJYJR010000223.1 GCA_021789355.1 Chloroflexota bacterium
CGGGGGGCTCGGAACGACCCCCGTTCGCGGGCCGCTCAGCTCCAGAAGTCCCGTGCTGGGCGGTGTCGTCGCCGCCGCTGCGGTGCCCGGCGTGGAGCCCGCTGCGGCCCGAGCGAGCGCCTCGGCGATGGCGGTCCGGCCGCGGTGCCGGCCCCATGACCCTCGCCCACCGGAGCCGGCGCCAGCCACGACCGCACCGTCCCGCCGCGCCGATACGACGGCCGGCAGGGGCGCGTGTCTCGCCTGCGGCAGCCCGAATGACGCCGTTGCGACGGGCCGATCGTAGTCCGTCGCGAGCGGGAGCAACGGGGCGGCGGGCCTCCCCGCTGGGGACGAGCAGAGTGGCCAGGGGCCGCGGGGTGAGTCACTGCGAAGCCGTCCAGGGTAGCGACCGGAGTCATGACGCGAGACGCGGCCCGCCCACACTGCCTGCAAGAACCGACCGACCCGCCACTGCCCGGGACCGACCCAACCTGTCCCTCGGTGGCCCTCACGACCAGACGTAGATCAAGTCACGCACAGTGTCCCGAGGCGCCCGCTGGAAGGCTGGCTGGGCACGACCACGCGATCAGAGGTGCCGCCCGTGAGGTTGCCGTGCCGGTATCGGCGCAGCCCACAGCCTGGTGCATGCGGCCCCGGCGACCGAGCGGTCATCCGATCCGGCACCTGGTCTCTGCGCGTCTGATATGGTCGGCGCGAATCGAGGCCGCGACGGCGAACCGCCTCATCGTCGACCCACTGTTCCCGGCAGCGGCCGTCGGCCTGATCCGGATCACTCGTGGGCACCGCGTGACGATCCCTCAGGGCGGCGTGACGTACCGGTCGATGTAGGTGTGGTAGTCGGGCAGCTGGCGCTGGTAGCTACTTTCCATCAGCGGCGACGAGATCATGAAGTCGGCCGAGGCGCGGTCGCAGGCCACGGGGATGTTCCACACCACCGCGATGCGCAACAGGGCCTTCACATCGGTGTCGTGGGGCTGCTGCTCCAAGGGATCCCAGAAGAAGACGAGAAAGTCGATCTCGCCATCGGCGATCAGCGCGCCGAGCTGCTGGTCCCCGCCCAGGGGTCCACTCTGGAGCTTCCGGATCTCGACCCCCAGCGCCTCCTCGAGCAGCGTGCCAGTGGTGCCCGTGGCTACCAGGTCATGCCGCGTGAGGAGCGCCTGGTTGTACGTCACCCACTCGATGAGGTCGGCCTTCTTGCGGTCGTGCGCGACGAGTGCGATCTTCTTGCGCGGTCCGAGCGCTTGGTCCATGTGCCCTCCGGGGTTCCTGTGCATCCGCCTGGGCGGGGGCGCAGATGTCATTGTCCCCCAATCCTTCTGCCGCCCGTGGGGCGGGGCCCCATGATCCGAGCGCCGCGGGCGTGCGCGCCGTCGGCGTCGCCGCCGAGAACCTCGGCGGGTATTGCGCTGGGGTGCCCCTGGCCGGGATCGTCCTCGACTACGGCTGCTTGTCGCTGGACCGGATCTAGGAGGGCCGTGGACGAACCTAGGAGGGCCGTGGACGACTCGCGCGCGCCTTCCGCGAGGCAGACCGCGGCGCGTGATCCAACCGGCCTGACGCCGTCCCTGCGTTCGTCGCCCGACGGAGTTGCACCGCCCGGCCGGCCGGGCGATCGACGACGAGCCGCCGCAGCATTGCCACGGCGTCAGCCAGCTCCGCTTCCGACCCGGCCGTCTCGATCGCGGCATGCAGCCCGGCCTCGATCCGCCGAACTTCCGCGACCGCCGTCCTGCCGGCCGCCGTCAGGCGGAGGACCGTCAGGCGGGCATCGTCGGGGCTCGAGCGCCGTTCCACCTGGCCGGCCCCGACGAGCGCGGCCACGAGGCGACTCGGGCTCCCGCCCTCGCAGACCAGGCGTGTCCCGAGGGCCCGGACCGACAGCGGGGCGTGGGCGGCGAGGACCACCAGCACCTCGGCCTGCGCGGGCGTGAGGCCGAGCGGACGCAGCGCCCGAGCGAGATCGCGGTTGCCCTCGCGCTGCGCCGCGAGGATCAGGTACCGCAGCTCTTCGGCAGGACTCATCAGGCCTCCTGTTGACGTCGCATGCTACATGACGCAACATGCGTGATACAACATCCATGATGCATCACGTATGGAGCGTGCCATGATCCTCGTCATCGGCGCGACCGGCTTCGTCGGTCGTCACCTGAGCCTCGGCCTGCTCGAACAGGGCCTGCCCCTCCGCGCGCTCGTGCGTGACCCGCGGCGCGCCCGCACGCTCCTGCCCGCCGAGATCGAGCTCGTGGCGGGCGACGTGGCCGACCCGGCGGCCCTCGATGGCGCGCTCCAGGGCGCCCGAGCCGTGTACCTCACGGTCCAGATGATTACGCGCCCACAGGGTCCCGGCGCGGGCGACTTCGCCACCGCCGAACTACGGGCGCTCACCGAGGTGATCGCGGCGTGCCGCCGCGCCGGCGTGCGTCGGCTGATCGTGGTCGGCCTCATCGGGACACGGGCCGACGCCGCGAACGCGTGGGTGCGGGGCCGCGCCCGGGGCGAGGCGCTCCTCTTCGGCAGCGGGCTCGACGTGACGGTGATCCGGCCCGGCCTCATCGTGGGACGCGGGGGCGTCGGCTTCGAGGGGCTCCTCGCGGCCGCCCGTCACCGAGTGGCGCTCATCCGCGGCGCGGGAGGCCAGATCTGGCGCCCCATCGGGATCGACGACCTCGTCGCCTATCTCGTGGGCGTGCTCGACGAACGCGCCTCGTATGGTCACGCCTTCGACGTCGGGACCGACGAGGTCGCGCCCTACGACGCGCTGGTGGACGCCACCGCCGACGTGCTCGGCCGGCCCCACCCGCGCAAGCTGCACCTGCCACTGCGGGCGCTGCGCCCGCTGGCCGGCCTGCTGGAGCGGGCACGCGGCCTGCCGGCCGGCGGACTTCGGGCGGGCCTCGACCATCTCGGCGACGACCTCGTCGGCGACCCGCGGCCCATTCGGCACGTGGTCACGCGCCAACTGCTCCCCTATCGTGCGGCAGCGGCGCACGCCGTCCAGCGGGACCGCGACCCAGGGCTCGACGGCTGAGCGCGCGGCGACGCGACCCGTGCCCCAGATTCCGGGCGCGTGCGCGGGGCACCAACGTCCTCCCCTTGCCGCACGTGCTGGAAGCTGCGTTCCTCGAGCATCGCCTGGGGCGCGAGGCCGGCGAGCTCGGCCGCGGCAATCCGGCGCGGTAGTTCCGGCCGTCGGTCAGGTAGTGCAGCAGGGCTCCCCGGAGGAGCCGGAAGTCGGCCAGATCGGACGTGCCGGGTCGGGCGTCACCCGGGGAGGAGCGGCACGACCGCGTCCGCTCCCCGCAAGCCGCGCGGCTTCGCTCCACACCCCGCTGTGGCATTGGCAGCTCTGGCGCGTGCGCCAGCGGAGCCGACGAGACTGGGCGTCTTCCGGCCGGGTCGTCGGAGGGCCTCCCGAAAGGGAAGCTTGACCTGGCTGCCTTTCTCGTGCCTTAGCCGCCTTGGCTCCTGCGCTGTCTCGCAACGGGGGCGGGTTCAAGGGGTCGACGCAACGGTCGCGGCCGGCATCGCGGCGGAGATCCGGCACTCAAGCGTCTTCGCGGCGGCCGCGCCCACGTGCCAGGTTCATGCGGCTGTCTGAGGGCACCGGTCCCCTACCCGCTTCCCCTCCGTCCCGGCTACACCGCCACCTGACCGTCGGGCTATGGACGCGCCGCCGCTGGCGGGAGCATCGTGGCGCCGGGCAGCCTGCGACTCGGGCGTCCCATCGGAAAGGCCAGCGTCATTGCGTCCCACTGTCTCCGCGACCATTGCACGCCCGGCGGCCGTCGGGGCCCCGCCCCGGCCCGGGCAGGAGCCGCTGGCGTCGCCGTCCGATGCCGTGCCGGCGCTCATCCTCGAACACATCCACGACGGGGTGTTCGCGACCGACCTCGACAACCGGATCACCTTCTGGGGAAGCTCGGCCGAGCGGCTGTTCGGTTTCTCATCGGCGGAGGCGCTGGGCCGCCCGTTCGGCGTGCTGCTCCCGTTCCACATGGCGGGCGACCAGGACGAGGGCGCCCTCCTCTCGGCGATCAAGGCCCGGCGGACCTGGCGGGGCGAGGGCTCCGTCCGCCTGCGCGACGGGCGGGAGCTGTGGCTGGCGTCGACGGTGAGCCCGCTGGTGGTGAATGGCCGGATCGTGGGCAGCGTCTCGGTCAGCCGCGACATGACCGCCCAGCGCGCGGAGGCCCAGCGGCGCGAGGCGGCCGAACGGGCGCTCCGGGCGCGCAGCGAGCTCAATTGCGCGCTGGTGCGCCCCTCGGACGAGCGCACGCTCCTCCAGGAGGCTTGTCGCATCGCGGTGGAGGTGGCGGGCTACCGGCTCGCCTGGGTGGGATACGCCCGAGACGACCCGGACCGCACGGTCCGTCCGATGGCCTCGGCCGGGCGCGACGCCGGATACCTGAAGGCCGCGGCCATCACCTGGGCCGACGAGCCGCGTGGGCGCGGACCGGCGGGGACGGCCATTCGGACCGCGTGCCCCGACGTGTTGCGGGATCCTGGCGATCCTCGTTTCGCGCCGTGGTTGCAGGAAGCACAGCGACGCGGCTTCGCCGCCTCCGCGGCGCTGCCGCTGACGCTCGACGATCGCACGTTCGGGGTGTTCTGCCTCTACGCCGTCGAGCGCGACGCCTTCAGCCCGGCCGAACTCGATCTGCTCGTCGAGATAGCGGGCGACCTCGCCTACGGGATCACGTCCCGTCGCACGCAGGCGGCGCACGAGCAGGCCATGGAGGCCATCCGTCAGTCGGAGGAGCGGTACCGGACCGTGGTGGATGCGCTCGTCGAAGGGGTCGTGGTGCAGGACGCGGACGGGACGGTCGTGGCCGCCAATCCGGCAGCCCGCGCCATCCTGGGCTGGCGAGCGGGGTCCGGATCGAGACCGGTGAGCTGGCCGTCCGAGGCGATCCACGAGGACGGCACCCCTGTGGCCCCGGAGGACCAGCCGGCGGCGGCAACCCTGCGGACCGGGCGGGCCCGGCGGGACGTCGTGCTGGGCCTCCCTCGGGCGTCCGGGGAGCGCCGCTGGATCGCGCTCCACAGCGACCCCCTGCCCACCGAGGGGGGCGGGCGCGGGGTGGTGTCCTCCTTCGAGGACGTCACGCAGGACCGCGCCGTGCGAGCCCAGCAGCTCTTCGAGGCCCGGCTCCGAGCGGCCCTCTCCGAAGCGATCCAGACCATCCCATCCGGGGCTCCCCTCGAGGACAGCGCGCAGACGATCTGCGACCAGGTGGCGACGCTGCCGGGGGTCGATCTCGTGCGCGTGGGCGCCGTGCTGGGCGACGGAGACATGGTTATCCTCGCGAGCCACGTGCCCGCCGGGGCTCGCGGCCTGGCGGGGTACCGGCTTCCGGCCGACGGAGCACGCTACCTGCGGGAGCGCGCCGCGCACGGTCCCTGGGCGCAGTACGCCCACGAGCTCAGGGGACCGGGACGCTGGCGCAGCCAGCTGCTGCGCCTCGGGATCGTCGGTCTGGCGGTGGGACCCATCGCCCACGGCGGGCACGTGGACGGTGTGCTCCTCATCGGCACGCGCGACCGGGAGTTCGCCCGCACCCTGGTCGAGCAGATGCCTGCCGTGGTCGCGTTCAGCGCGACGTCGAGCGCCTTGCTGGCGGAGCGCCTGCACGCCCGGCGCGAGGACGTCGAACGCCGAGGGGAGATCGAACAGGTCCTCGCGGCCGGGGCCTTCCACCCGGTCTTCCAGCCCATCGTCGACCTCGGTTCTCGGGAGTCGGTCGGGTACGAGGCGCTCACCCGCTTCGCCTCTGGTCGGGAACCCGACCGGTGCTTCGGGGACGCCTGGTCCGTCGGTCTGGGGCCCGAACTCGAACTCGCCACGCTGCGGGCGGCGATCGAGGCGGCCCAGGGTCTGCCCGCTGGGCGCTGGCTCGATCTCAACATCTCGCCGCGCCTGCTGCTGGAACCGGAGCGCGTCCGCGACGCCCTGCAGCAGGCCGGCCGGCCGCTGGTGATCGAGGTGACCGAACACGAGCCGGTGGGCGACTACGGGGCCCTGCGCGACGCCTTCGCGAGCCTGGGCCATGATCTGCGCCTGGCGGTCGACGACGCCGGGGCCGGCGCGGCCAACTTCGGGCACATCGTCGAGCTGCGCCCGGACTTCGTGAAGCTCGATAGCAGCGTGGTGCAGGGCGTCAACGAGAACCTCGGGCGGCAGGCGCTCGTCGTGGGGATGCGCCAGTTCGCGCGCAGCGCCGGCTGTCGCTTGGTGGCGGAGGGAGTCGAGACCGAGCTCGAGGCCGCCACGCTCGCGCAACTCGGTGTCGAATTCGGCCAGGGGTACCTGTTCGGGCGCCCGGAACCGATTGCACCGGCCGGGGAGCGCGCGTCATCCGACGCCTCCCGGTGAGCCCTCGTCGGGTGTCTCGCGTCAGGTTATGGGTGCGGCCCCTCAGGGCGGCGAGTCGGTGAGCGAACAGCCACCACGCACGATCGGACCGGCCGTCAGGTCCGTTCGCCAGATGGGGACAAACGCACGTCGTGTTCAAGCGATCGACGCGAGCGGCCCGCGGCTTGCCCCTGGCCACCCTGCGACGCACGCCGCGTCTGACTGGGCGGAGTGCGGCTCGCGCTCCCTGCGTGGTTCGCGGCGGCCGGCCCCACTGCGGCGCGGCCGCCTGGGCGAGTCACAGGCCCGTCTCGACCGAGGTGCGACCGGCCGGCACGCTGCCCAGGGTTACCGCCTGCGCCAGCTCCGGCGGCTGTCCTCGCCCTCCTCGTAGCACAGGAAACCGAACAGCAGCACCAGCACCACGGTGATGGCAAGGGCCCAGCCCCTCGTGTTGAGCCAGAGCATCGCGAGCACCAGCACCGCCAGGACAAGGATGCCCCACGCCTCGGCCGACCTCCGCACGATCCTGCCTCCCCTCCCCCACTGCTACGGCTCCGGCGGCCACGCGCCCGGGCGCCCAGCATACGTCGCCACCACCTGGTGCCCGCCTGGTGTCGGCGTCGCCCAGGCCACGCCTGACGCGCGCCGCACGAGTCGCGCACGGGTCCCCCGCAAGGGTCGCTCGCGCGCGGTCCGGACTCGCCGGGCCGCGCTTCCGTCCACGCCCAAGGGGGCGGTCCGCTGGCGACCCGCCGCGGCCCCACCCCTTGGCGACAGTCCTGTGTGGCGCCGGGTGGGCTGCTGGCTCCACCACAAGAGCGCCCGCGCCAACTGGAGGAAGCTGCGCCGGCGCTGCCTCTCCGGACGGTGGTGGCCGAGGGAGGGCGCGGTGACGCTCTCCAACCCGTGCGACGAAGGCAGCAAGCCGAACCTGCCTTTGCCCGTGCTGCCCGCGTACCAGCGGGCGCAGCCCGTCAAGAAGGCCGCGGAGCAGGCCGAGCTGTTCGGGCAGTCCGCCGTGTCGTGGGCGCCGGTCGATGCCCGTTGAGCGCCAGAGCGATTGGCGGCTGTTGTTCGAGACCGCCTTGGCCGAGGATGTGCCAGCGGCTTACCCCGGCGGACCTGAGCACAAGGCCGGCGCGAGGGTCGTCGTCTCACATGGACATCGTGGTGAACTTCCAGGTCCCAAGCGAGCCGAGTGCGCACCACGGGATCGTCGCGTAACCGGCGCCGCACCTACCTCCGGCGACGTTCCTTCTCAATCTGGACCAGCGCGTCGTGGAGGAGCTGGTATGCCTCGGCCGTGTCCGGCCGTTGGTCGGGCATGCGGCCCAGCTCGCGGGCCGCACCGGCGAGCCGCTCGAGGACCGCCGGGATCGCCGGCTCGGGGACCGATCCGACGGTCGCACCGCGGTAGTCCGTCAGGATCGCCTGGATCGCCTTGGGCAGCCGTTTACTGTCCACGCTGCCGTCCATGGCTCGGTACGGCAGATGCCACGTGGTTGGTCTCGAGGGGTCGCCGACGTAGGCGAAGCAGCGCGCCGGGATGCCGTACTTGTGGTGGAGCAGCGCCTCGCTGGCAAGCCCCGGCGCCCCGGCTCGCGCCGCCTCGCGGGGCAGGAGCGCGCCCGGGGCGGCCGGTGGGTCCACGGGCCGGTAGATGCCGTGGACGCTCAGCCACCAGAGGCCCTCGGGCGGCACCGGCGCCTCGAGGTGCACGAAGGCCCGGCCCCGGTGCCCTCCGTCGGCAATGTCGGCGGCGTAGAGCAGGTGCCCGTCGCTCACGGCCACCGCGCGGACGCCCTGTGCCACGGCGTACCGCGTCGCCTGCTCCAGGGCGGCCTCAACGGCGGCTTCGCTCCAGGCGAGTGCGCCGGGGCGTTTGGTCTCGATCACGAGGTACTTGATGCCCAGGCGCGTCACCAACAGGTCGGCATAGCCGATCTGATGGTTGAGATCGTCGACGTGCCAGTCGAGGGCGTGCGTGAAGAGGTCGGCGACGATGAGCTCGGCGACGCGCTCTGCCCCACCCCCGGGACGCTCGGTCTCGACCAGCCTGCGGCGCCGCAGCGCAAGGAAGCTCGGCCACGTCTCGACGAGTCGAGAGTGGAGATGCTCGCGCAGGACCAGGTGGTCCGTCACAGCTCGTACTCCCCGACGATGAGGCTGCTTCGTGAGCGTACTCCGCTCTACGTGCGGCTCGTGGCTCACTGCCGCAGCTGCTGCGGCGTGCGAGCACCAGGCAGCCACCGCCGCGCCCCGAAAGGGCAACCCCGGCGCCGCGTATGATCCGTGCGGCCGGGGAGCCGGTAGTTCGGCTCTCGGAGGATCAGAGCCGCCCTCCACGTGGCCGGCGCATCAGGGCGCCAGCGAGACGGTGAACTCCCAAGGTCCTTCCACCGACCGATCGAAGGGATTGGGCACTTGGGATGGGAGCGCGGGACGCATGATGCGCGCGACCGACAGGGTCAGCGCTTGGGCGCTGTCCGGTGGGCGCGGCACGACGACCGCGCGCGCCTCTCCACCGCCGCCATGCCGTGACGGCACGACCGTCCCCGCCTCGTAGGCGGTGCCCACGTCATCGGACACCGTGAG